>NZ_JBMMUF010000001.1:0-268355 GCF_049257235.1 Pseudoalteromonas maris | reverse complement strand
TTGTCCCCTTCGTCTAGAGGCCTAGGACACCGCCCTTTCACGGCGGTAACAGGGGTTCGAATCCCCTAGGGGACGCCACTTTAACTCGTATGGTAAGAGTCTAAATAACCAGTCCTAGTGACACACTTTTGTGTCCCCTTCGTCTAGAGGCCTAGGACACCGCCCTTTCACGGCGGTAACAGGGGTTCGAATCCCCTAGGGGACGCCACTTAAGTGTTTATCATCAATTCCTTCATATATATTTTCAAACAATTCAATCACTTCGATTAAAAGAATACATAATATTATCTTTACTATTGCTGTATCTGTGAGCTAACGTAGTTACCTATTTAATTTATTCGTTCTAGTGATGTCATTTCACTATGTGCTAGCGAAGTACCAATCTGGTACATCTGTGCATCTGACATATCCTTAGATATATTGGTCTTGAGTACTCGGTTTGTCGTGATTTTATCTTTGCTTAATGCGTTGTTTTTGTGTTTTATACTACTGGCGTCAGTGCCATCTGCCGCAGCAGTCTCTCTTATTCACTCCATTGACGATCCCCAGTTTAAAAGCATGCTAGATAATGCCGTTAAAGTTCAAGGCCTTGAACTTGAAGCAAACTGGGTGGACCAAAAGCTACTGAAAGTAAGGCTAATTCAAAGTGTGGAATCCGGAGCAAAAGCTGATGCTATTTTAGTGCCTTCAGATTATCTCGGGATGGACGAATTTATCCACTACTCCAAAGTACCCGCGAGCTTAATAACACAACATTTATCACCGTATTTTGAAAAAAGTGGAACAGTCCAAGATGAACAGTTAGGGATCCCAATAGTTGGTGGCAATCATCTTTTGATGTTTTATAACAAGTCGAAAATATCGACTCCTGCAAAAACATGGGAAGAAATCATTCGCGCACAAGAGCAGCAAAAAAGCCCACTGATCGGTTGGAGTTTTATGGAAATGTTTTGGTTTGTGCCGTTCATTCACGCGTTTGATGAAGCTCCTGTCGTCAATGAACAGCCTAACCTCGATACGCAATCCATGCGCAATGCGTTGGCATTTGTATGGCGTCTTGCTCAGAACGGGATTGTCGATGCTCAATGTGACTATGCCTGTAACGACAAGCGATTTTTGGGCGGTGAAACGGCGTACAGTATCAATGGGGTGTGGGCGTATAATCAATATAAGCAAGCGTTAGGAGATAATTTGGGTGTAGCGATTTTACCCACTATCAACGGACGACCCATGGCCCCGTATTCAACGTCTTTTGTGCTTGCGTTTCCCAATAAAGCATTAGAAAAAGATAAACGCCAAGAGCTTGAGCAACTTGCGCGTTTGTTACAAAGCACTCAGTTTCAATCGGCGTTATGGCAACAGCGTATTGGTATACCGGTGCGCAGCGATGTATATAATGACATTATCCAGCATGCAGATTCTGATGCCAAAGTAGTGCTTGAAGCATTAGCGTTTACCAAACCCATGCCAAACTCACGCAACATGATGATTATCTGGGAAGTTCTTCTCAAAGGGTATACGCGCTTTGGGGCAGGAGCACTGGATGCACAGCAAACAAGCCGATTTATGCAAAAGCTAGCAGAGCGCTCCATTGCTACCGAGGAGCTGCAATGAGTGAACGTAAGTTCAGTACCTCTTTGTTCCGCACAATAATGTGGTTGAGCATATTGCCAATGCTTATTGTGATTGTTTTTTTCGCCTCTCAGTTTTACGTGAGTTCATTAGAGCAGGCTCAGCAATCACTCTCTTGGCGTGTTAAAAATGATGCGCTAGCGCTGCGTCAACAATTGTATCAATCAACAATCGATAATGAGCGTCTGGCTAATTCCAAAGCGATAGCACAATTACCTGTGCGTATTCTTTACTCTCAGTTTGCGCTCACTCAAATGCAGGCCTATGTGACGACTCATGTTCACGCTAATGCAGCATTAGTTATTGATAATGAAGGGTTTATTGTTGAAGGCTATCCACTGAATGCGCTTAATATTCCTGTGCCTATTACTACGGGTATTGTCGAGGCCGTGAACCAAACCCAAGACTCCCTCTATTTTGTTATCACAATGGCTGACGTTATTAATAAAACATCTAAGCAAATCAATTATATAGCTATAGCTTCGCCATTAAATTTAGAGCAGGAGTCACTAAGTACGCCATATCGAAACACAGGGGTTTTGTTGAGTATCCAACCGTTATCAGGCTTACTGGGTTCACTTTTTGATATCGACCAGTCTTTTGAAGCATCTGCTGCCAATACATATGAAGCGGTATTAGGAAATGAGATGCATGAAGCACTGGGCGAGGGAGGCATCAAGACGAGTCTAAACGCGCTCAGTCGTATCGTAAGCGTTTTGCATGAAGGTAAAGAACAGCCACTTAATTTACGCATTACCGAACCCACAATGCCGCATTTAGAGGCGCTAAAAAACAGTGTAGTGTTCGCTGGAGCCTTGCTTTTTGTGTTGGCCGTATTGGCTGCATTATTTGCTAAATGGTTGGTAGCAAAATTAAACAAACCACTACAAGACATTACTTATTTGAGTCAACAATATGCTCAGGGTGACTATGACTTTAAAGGTGAGGCGTTTAGTTACAGTGAGTTTGAGCACATAAGCAAAGACTTGCAAAGTATGGCCATGACGATTGAGAAGCAAATCGACTCGTTGCAACAAGAAAAACAAAAAGCACAGGCATCAGAGCGTTCTAAAAGTTTATTTTTAGCGAATATGAGTCATGAAATTCGCACTCCAATGAATGGCATTTTTGGATATGTACAACTGCTCGAAAAAACACAGCTCAAAGCCAATCAAATGGAATTTGCGCGCCAGATCAGGGTGTGTACTCAAATGCTGCTCACGGTTATCAATGATGTTTTAGATTTCTCGAAAATAGAAGCCAATAAGGTGGTGTTGGAGCAGCGCCCTTGCGACCTTACGTTGATGTTAAAAGATGTCATGTCATTGTTCGAGCCAACCTGTGCGGGCAAAGGCATAAAATGCACTATCTGCATTAGCGATGATAAGCCAATCTGCGTACTCACTGACGAAGTGCGCTTAAAGCAGGTGTTGATTAATTTAATCTCAAATGCAGTCAAATTTACCGCTGAGGGTGGTATTGAGTTGGCGTTGGATTACCGCCTCAGTGGCAATCAGTGTGTGTGCCAATTTACCGTCACCGACACAGGGGTAGGCATTGCCAAAGAGAAGCAAAGTCAATTGTTTCAGCCTTTTGTGCAAGCACAAGACAGTACAACTCGAGAATTTGGTGGTACAGGGTTAGGGCTCAGTATTTGTAAGAGGTTAGTCGAGCTTATGGGCGGCGCCATTACACTTCAGAGCGAAGTTAACAAGGGCAGTTCGTTTATAATTAATCTCGACTTCCCAAGGTGTGAAGATATCCCGCTCGAACAGGAAGAGCACCTAGATTTACCCTTGCCCCAACAGTTTTTGGATAGCCGAGTGTTAGTGGCAGAAGACAACCCAATCAACCAGTACGTTATCGAGACATTCTTAGAAGAGCTTGGCGCTGAGGTTTATATTGTTGATAACGGCAAGCTAGCTGTTGAGGCTGTTGCGCAGCAGGGGTTTGATATCATTTTGATGGATGTCCAAATGCCTGTGATGGACGGCTTGTCGGCTGCGCAGGCTATTTGTGCTCAATACCCTTCACATCCGCCGATAATTGCAGTCAGTGCTAATGCCATGAGTCAGGATGTTGAGCAAGCGCGTGCCGCGGGCATGCAAGATCATCTTGCCAAGCCCATTGAGTTTAACGAGCTTGTGAAAATATTGAATAAATGGCTGCAAAAGGGATCAGCGGCGCCAATTGAAAAGCACCGCCTCAGCCATTAAAAGGTCGTGTATTCTTTCTTTTGGATGAGTTCAATGGCGTAACCATCTGGGTCTTTAACGAACGCTATCTCAGTTGTCCCGCCTTTTACTGGACCTGGCTCTCGACTGATCACGCCGCCAGCAGCACGAATGTCATCACAGGCTTTGTAAATATCATCGTATTCGATGGCAATGTGGCCATACGCTGTGCCCAACTCATAACTGTCTTGATCCCAGTTATAGGTCAACTCCAATACGGTATGATCTTTTTCTTCACCATAACCAACAAAAGCGAGGGTATAACGATATTGCTCGTTGTCTGCGCGGCGAAGCTCCTTCATACCCAGTACGTTGGTGTAAAACTCAATGGAACGCTCTAAATTGCCCACACGCAACATGGTGTGTAATAAACGCATAATGCCACCTTAATAAAATGCTAATACAAAACAGCCATGATCCTATCTGCAAGTACCTGGTTATTCAATGCTTGTAATGATCTGCACATAATCATTAGGCATGGCTCTGTGTATATTGTGCTCGGATGGCAGTGTTATCACCGGCCACCCCTTTGCTTTTGCCCGCTCGGCAAAATGGCCAAAGTATGCAACAGGCTCATGGGGCTGTTGTGCTAACACATAAGTACCGGAGATTTTCATAGCCAACGGATTGCTCAGGGTTATTGCTTGCTCGTAAGTGCCTATGGGGTGAGGCACGTCTTTTCCCCAATCTTGCCAAAGCGGGGGGATAGCCCATGGCTGGGTGGTATTATTGGCTGCATGTTGGCGCAGAGCGTTTGCTTCTTCTTTGGACATAGTATCCATAACCGACTCACCATCAACGGGCAATAAGGCGTCAATGTAGAGTAAGTGGTGTATGCGCTCAGGCACACGCTCAGCGACGCCAGTGATGACCATCCCGCCATAACTGTGGCCAACCAAAATAACCTTATTGAGATCTTCAAACTCCAGTACTTGGGTGATATCGCTAATATGGGTATCGAGATTGATATTTGGGTTACTCAAATGATAACGCTCACCCAAGCCAGTAAGGGTAGGGCGATACACCTCATAGCCTTGCGCTTGCAGGAGCGACTGCATGTGTTTGTAATCCCAACCGCCACCCCAAGCACCATGCACAAAAACAACGGTGGGCTTTGCGGCTATCGCGCCAGAAAATAGCATAAAAAGGATAAAAAAGAGTGTACGCATGGGGTTCACTTACTTGTGGGTGTTAATCCTTATCCTCGCACACTAAAGATAAATTACAAATTACTCGCCGAGCATACCAAATCATTTATCGCGAATGCTTTTTTTGTTTCGGATTTATCTTTACAGTAATTAGGCGTCCTCAGAGCCAAAAATGAGTAAAACAGATGAAATACCGCCTTCTAAAGCAAAAAAAGCATACTACTGCGATATCTCTAGCCGCTTTGTTCACCCAAGGCTGTGCCCAAAGTGGTGTGCAACCTACGGCTGATTTACCCAAGGCGTATGCAGGGTATACAGGGCAATACGCTGGCTATTCACTTGTTTTAGATGAGCGTTTTGATGATTTCAATGAAGACATTTGGTCCAAGGGCGACGGTGCGGTTGGCACTGAGGCCGCGTGTCGATTTCAACCTCAAGGCGTGAGTGTAGAAGGAGGGTTGTTGAATTTAAATATCACCCAAGAGCACGTTGCTAGCGGTTGGTCCCAAGACCATCAGGCTCAAAAAAGCGCGTATGAATTTAGTTGCGGTGAAATAAGAACCAATCCCACTAAAAGGGTCAAGTACGGGCGTTTTGAAACCAGAATGAAAGCGCCAAGTCGCACTGTAGCCTCAGGTTACATTTCCTCTTTTTTTACCTACACCCATGAAGGAAAGCCAAAGGAGTGGGAGGAGATAGACGTTGAACTCGAAGGAGGGCGCCCTGATAAGTTTCAAGCGAATCTGATTTATGGTCTTGATGCAGGTAACTGGTGGGGAACGCGCAAATGGGGCGCTTGGGAGGACAAAATTAATATTGCTCCTGCCGATGAGTGGCGCGTGTATGCCATTGAATGGACGCCAAAGGCAATCAAATGGTTTGTTGATGGCAAGTTGTATAAAACACTGTCGCAAGCGGATTTAGATTGTCAGCCACGATGTAAAAATGAACAAAAATTACCAACACCAATCCCAGATAATCTAACCCAATTGATGATGAATTTTTGGATCCCTAACGACAAGATTCAAGACGTGTTTGGAGGCAACAAAGAGCGCAATACCTACCCTATGGTAGCCAGTTATGATTGGGTAAGAATCTACCAGTTAGATGAATACCCACTGCAAGAGTGGCAGCGAGAGTGAGGGCTAACGCCGCCATATGGGGCGCACAAATGCTTGGCTAAAATTAGCGACGAAGGAGCGCAAGCCAAGCGTTTTGCGTCCCATTCATAAAGGCATTGTTAGGCATAATTAGCACTCCCCGCCAGACCTTGAATTTTTATTATTTTATCTAAGGTAACACCAGTATGCTTTAAAAACTGCAAGCCTTCGACTAATGAAGTTGCAGCCAACGTTATGATTTGATTTAAATAAAGCTTTTCTGACGACAAACTTAGTTTATGGCCGATAGATATTTTTTCTTCAATTGAGTGATCACGGATGAGGGTTTCTATATTACCGTGAGCACTTCGACATAAATCAGCATACAAACCATTATAAGTAACCGATTCTTCAGCTAAAGAAAACTTCTCCCAAATTTTCTTTAGCTCTTTCTTCGAATGCTTTTGACCATTAACTTTTAAGTTATAGATTTCAAAAGATTTATTCATTTCTTTGATGTATTCAGGATCTTTGATTAAACACATTAGATCAACGTAGGACTCTAATGCACTTCTCATAATAATTGGGACGGATGCATAACGATTATGCTCAATTAATTCTATGGCGTCATGGCATAGCTCGGTTACACGAGTCATTAATAAAGCAACATATTTCTCTTGAAGTGATTCATGGAATATCGTTGAAAAAGCGTCGTATCTCAATTGATTCAGTTCTTTCCATGTTGCATGACTCAAGTAGAACTCCTTAATGCCTAACAATTTAATATCGAGCGATTGGGTTGTTTTTCTGCCGCAATCTATATCGTTTTTATCCTATGACCATTGATAGCAAATTTAGGAACTACTTACCAGCATGGAAGTTACGTTACATTGCTCTAAATGTGGACACGACAAAAACGACCCGTTGGGTCGTTTTCATGACTATGGAAGAAACTCAATGATTATGGATATATGAACGGTAACTTAGGTGGAAGGGCGAACGTTTGCATTTCGCTCCTCGCTGCCCTTAGCGTATTTATGTTAGCTCGTGGTGGGGCACAAACGAGTTGTGTTTTCCGGCTGTCCGCTTAGTAGAATCTGACAAACTAGTAGTTAAGGTGGCTGTCTTGTTTAGTTTTGTATCGGTAATTTAACTTAGAAAACACCCATATCGACGAATCAAGGGCGCATACAGGTTAATTCTAGGCTAAGTTATTAAATACCTACACAAAAAGGAATCGCGCTTTCATGTTCTCATCTTCGCTTAAAACTGCTTCTTTAAGGGCATGGTTATTTAGTTTTGCCACATGCATTACATTTACTGCGACATCCGTTTTGGCTGAAGATACTAAGTTGTCTGGCACCTTGGTGGTTGTAAATAAAAAAGCGGATACAGTGAGCTTTATTGACCTCCAAAGCAAGAAAATTAAATACACACTGACCACTGATAAAGGTCCTCATGAACTCGCAATGAGGGCTGATGGCCAAGTGGCTGTCGTTACCAATTATGTTGGTGGCAATAGCTTAACGGTTTTCGATGTTCAACAAGCAAAAAAGATAAAGAGCATTGATTTGTCTCGTTATCCAAGACCACACGGTGTGTTGTTTTTGAAAGACCAAAAAAAAGTGGCGGTATCGTCTGAAAACTCGAACAGCGTAGTCATTGCTGATATTGAATCAGGCAAGATAGTTAAAGCGCTCAACACCCAGCAAAAAGGCTCCCACATGGTTGCTTTGCCTGAGTCTAGCGCGCGTGTTTACACCACGAACATGGGATCCAATACGGTGTCTGAATTAGACGTTGAATCTGGAGTGTTGCTTCGCAAAATTGCCACGCCTAACGTGCCAGAAGCAATCACTATTAATAAAGATGGTTCAGAGCTATGGGTGGGCAGTAATGAGGGCGGCTTACTCACTGTTTATGATTTGAAAACCCAAAGTGAGGTTAAGCAATGGCAAGGTTTTAGTTTTCCCTATCGCATACTCCTCACACGTGATGAGCAGTTTGCCGTTGTTCCTGATTATAAAAACGACACTCTGGATGTCATTGATGTAAAAAATAAACAGAAAGTTCATCGCATTGATTTCGCCGAGGGTACAGGGCCAAAAGGCGTGACTTTGCACCCTAATGACCGCACGTTATTTCTATCTGCCTATGGAAAAAATAAGGTCATGGCGATCGATATATTAACGGGCAAAATCGTGTTCGAACTTCCCACAGGGGATGGGCCTGATGGCATCGGTTATTCATCACACATATTGCCATAGTCGTTAGCTTAATTTGATAAGTAAAGGCTTAGGATACGCCTTGGAATCGCTTACTGGGCATGAGTATGAGTACCAAGATCATGCCCAAAGGGTGCTACTCAGTTTTCTCTTTAAACTCACACAAGTCTTCAATTAAACATGAGCCGCAGCGAGGTTTGCGGGCAACACATGTATAACGACCATGCAAGATGAGCCAGTGGTGTACATCCACCTTAAATTCGGCAGGTACGACTTTCTCCAGCTTTTGCTCAACCGCCACCACGTCTTTGCCCATGGCAAATTTGGTGCGGTTTGAAACGCGAAAGATGTGGGTGTCTACCGCAATAGTAGGCCAGCCAAAGGCAGTGTTGAGTACTACATTTGCGGTTTTGCGGCCTACGCCTGGAAGGGCTTCTAGGGCCTCACGGTTTTCAGGGACTTCACCGCCGTGTTGCTCCACCAAAATCTGACACATTTTGTAGACATTATTGGCTTTTGAGTTAAACAGGCCAATGGTTTTTATGGCTTCACGCAGCTCTTCGAGCCCTAAATCGAGAATAGCTTGTGGGGTATTTGCACGGGGAAAGAGCTTGCGTGTGGCTTTGTTCACGCCCACATCAGTGGCTTGTGCCGACAAAGTAACGGCTACCAACAACTCAAAAGCAGAGCTGTATTCAAGCTCTGTTTCAGGGTGTGGGTTCGCGTCGCGTAAACGTTCTAAAATAAGACGTCGTTTATCTTTGTTCATTACGTTGCCTCTGTTGTTTTTATCGTTAGGCGCGCGTTACCTTAATCTAAGCTGGTAACGCGAGCACGAGGGCCTTTTAATGGTGCTGTGTCTGTTGCACGTTGACGTGCTTTGATTTGTGCGTCAATCAGGTTTTTGGCGGCTATGAGTAGCCCTAAACCGATGAATGCACCCGGCGGCAATATGGCCAGTAAGAACTGGTTATCAAAATGGATGATGTCCATTCGCAGCACGTGTGCCCACTGGCCTAATAATAAATCAGCCCCATCAAATAAGGTGCCTTGGCCAATCAATTCGCGCATCGCGCCGAGCACAGCAAGGATGAGAGCGAAACCAAGGCCCATCATTAGTCCGTCCCATGCACTAAGTAAGGCATTGTTTTTTGAAGCAAATGCCTCAGCACGGCCGATAATGGCACAGTTGGTTACAATCAAGGGAATGAAAATCCCCAGAGATTGATACAAACCAAAGGTGTACGCATTCATCAGTAATTGAATAATCGTTACAAATGCGGCAATGATCATCACGAAAACGGGGATACGGATATCTTTAGGTACCCAGTTACGCACAATGGATACCGTAACATTTGAGCCTACAAGAACCAGTAACGTGGCAATGCCCAACCCCAACGCATTGGTCACGGTACTACTGACTGCCAGCAACGGGCACAGGCCTAATAACTGGACTAGGGCAGGGTTATTGGTCCAAACGCCGTCTTTAAATAAGGTTTTGTAATCGCTCATGATGACGCTCCTATAGCACAGCTATTGGTCGCTTGTGCTAGGGTCTTGAAGTTGTCTTGGGCATAGAGCACCGTATTTTTAACCGTGCCAACAACCGCACGCGGCGTTATGGTGGCACCGGTGAATTGATCAAACATGCCACCGTCTTTTTTCACGGCCCAGCGGCTATCGTCAGCGTTTAATACCTGTTCATTAGCAAAAGAGTGGATCCAATCACTGCGTTTGGGTTCCACTTTATCCCCCAAGCCCGGGGTTTCATTGTGCTTAGTGACGCGCACACCTGCCACGGTTCCGTTGGGATAAATGGCACTGAGGATATCGATATTGCCGCTGTAGCCATTAGGCGCTGTACTTTGCATCACCAAGGCAATGACCTCACCTTGCTTACGGGCGCGATATACGGTGTAGCTGTCATTTGGGCCAAGTTCAGGTGCACTGACGTGTGTGCAGTCTAAATACAGCTCGTTGTCGTAGGCTGATTGCGGCAATACTTGGTGTAATAAGCCTTGTAATTGCTTTTTCTCTTGGATGGCAATTTTCTCAGCTGTGAACTGTTGCACAAGTGTCACAGCACCTGTGGTGATCAATGCAAACGCAGTGAGAATAGCGCCATTTTTGGCCATTGATGAAATGATCATGACTTCGCTCCATGTCCGTAGGTGCGCGGTTGCGTGTAATGATCGATCAATGGAACCGCCATATTCATTAGCAGTACCGCAAATGCGACGGCGTCAGGGTAGCCGCCAAAGCTGCGGATCAGGTACACAGTAACGCCAATTAACGCTCCGTAAATCAAGCGACCTCGATTGGTCGTTGACGCCGAAACCGGGTCAGTGGCGATGAAAAACGCGCCCAACATTGTTGCACCACTGAGCATATGAAATGCCAGACCAGGTTGGTTGCCTGAATCAAGAATGTAACCAAGGCTCGCACAGGCCGCCAGTGCGCTTAACATAGCCACGGGGATGTGCCAATTAATAACGCGTTGTTGCAGCAGCACCAAACCGCCAAGCAAGTATGCGGCGTTTACCCATTGCCAACCTAACCCAGCGTGCTCTGTAAATATGGGGTTAGCCATGCTCTCTGTGACTGTTAAACCGTGAGCTACATCTGTTTTAAGTGTATCAAGCGGTGTGGCCATGGTGATGCCATCGACATTGGTTCGCAATTGCTCAAGGCTGAAACCCGCTTGTGTGTAATTAGTAAAAATGACCGACAATTCATCAATTAAGCTCAGGTGTGTAGCCATTAACTCATTAGCAGGTAACCACGCTGTCATTTGCACGGGGAATGAAACAAGTAAGAGCACATAAGCTGCCATAGCTGGGTTGAACAGGTTAAAGCCCAAACCACCATAGAGCTGTTTTACAAAGACAATGGCAAAGAAACAACCAATCACCACAATCCACCAAGGTGCCAAAGGAGGAATGCTAATAGCTAAAAGTAATCCTGTTAACCATGCACTGCCATCTTGCAATGTGGGCCAAACTTTGCGACCGCGTAGCGCTAACATCGCGGCTTCAAACGCACTCACACACGCCAAAGCGAGTGCCAGTTGAATCAATACGCCAGTACCGAAGAAGTAACTTTGTACTGCAATACCAGGTAGGGCAGCAACACCCACCATAACCATCATACGAGTGACTGACTTTTGGCTGTGCTTGTAAGGTGAACTCATCATACTGAGCTTCATGATGGATCCTCTTGGTCAGAATTTTCTTGTGCCTCACGCGCTGCTTTTTTCGCTTTTGCACGGGCAATGGCAGCAGCTACAGCGGCTTTTTTCTTATCCTGTGCTGAGACTTCTTGCGCTTGCTCTTGTGATGGCGCGTCAGCAGGCTCTGCATCGCTGCTTTGCTGGGCATCTTTGGCTGCTTTTTTCGCTTTTGCACGGGCAATGGCAGCAGCTACAGCGGCCTTTTTCTTATCTTGCGTTGAGACATCTTGCGCTTGCTCTTGTGATGGCGCGTCAGTAGACTCTGCATCGCTGCTTTGCTGGGCTTCTTTGGCTGCCTTTTTGGCTTTGGCGCGAGCAATGGCAGCGGCTACAGCGGCTTTTTTATCATCCGCTGGCGTGCTTGGTTCGCTCTCGCAAGTATCTTCGCTTGCTTGTTGAGCTGCCTTTTTGGCTTTGGCGCGAGCAATGGCAGCGGCCACTGCGGCTTTTTTATCATCCGCTGGCGTGCTTGGTTGGCTCTCGCAAGTATCTTCGCTTGCTTGTTGAGCAGCCTTTTTGGCTTTTGCACGGGCAATGGCAGCGGCAACTGCGGCCTTTTTATCATCCGCAGGCGTGCTTTGCTCGTTTGCTGTTGCACTCTCACCCGATTGCTCAGAAGCCTTTTTGGCTTTTGCGCGAGCAATGGCAGCGGCAACTGCGGCCTTTTTATCATCAGGTTTGGCTGATTCGGTCTGTGAGTCTTGTTGCTTTTGCTCTTTGTACAAACGTGCTTGCTCTTTGCGCGCTGCTCGCTCTTGTGCCACTTCGCTATTGTCTGGCTCAACGGTGCCAGTGGCTTTTTTAGCCTTTGCTCGTGCTATCGCTTCGGCCACTTTATCTTTGGCAGAGGTGACACTTGGTGTTTTTGCTTTAACGCGTGCCAGTGCTTGCGCTACTTTTTCTTTGCTTTGTTCATCTTGTTGTTTGGCGCTGCGACTAGGGCGCTTGTGGCGATTACGGCGCTCTTCTTGTTCACGCTCTAAGCGCTCTTTACGTGCTTCAAAGCGTTCTTTTGCACGATCAGACTTCACTTGTTCAATTTTTTGCTCGCGCATTTGCGCTTTGGCAACGCGATAGTATTGCACCAGCGGAATTTCGCTGGGGCACACATATGCACAGGCACCACATTCAATACAGTCAAAGAGCTTGTGCTCTTCTAACTTGTTGTATTCTTTGTTCTTAGCGAACCATTGCAACTGTTGTGGTAGCAATGAGGCTGGGCATGCATCGGCACAAGCACTGCAACGAATACACGCGCGCTCAGGGCCACCTTCAGGCATTTCTTTAGCTGTGGGTGCCAAAATACAGTTGGTTGTTTTTACCACTGGTATACGCACTGTTGGCAAGGTGAATCCCATCATGGGGCCACCCATGATGACGCGTTGCATTGGCTCAGGAGTAAACGCTTGCTGTGCCAGTAAGTGCTTCACTGGCGTTCCGAGGAGTGCCCACACATTACGTTGCTGGCCTAGTGTTTCACCAGTTACTGTGACCACACGCTCAATAAGCGGTTTACCTAATTCAACGGCTTGCTGCACCGCGTACATGGTACCCACGTTTTGCACTAACACACCGATATCGGCAGGAATGCCACCGGCAGGTACTTCCAACGAAGTAAGTATTTGAATAAGTTGCTTTTCACCACCTGATGGATACTTGGTCGGTATGCTGCGAACCTGTATATCATCAATTTCTTGGCAAGCGGCCTGCATTGCTGCGATTGCTTTTGGTTTGTCATCTTCAATGGCAATCAAT
The DNA here is from genome assembly GCF_049257235.1 of Pseudoalteromonas maris. Taxonomy (NCBI): domain Bacteria; kingdom Pseudomonadati; phylum Pseudomonadota; class Gammaproteobacteria; order Alteromonadales; family Pseudoalteromonadaceae; genus Pseudoalteromonas; species Pseudoalteromonas maris. The sequence continues at coordinate 255,032 of NZ_JBMMUF010000001.1, read as the reverse complement.
GTGATTTTTGGCTGCAATAGATGACGTAATACATCGATACCACGGACGATTTCTTCGCTGTGTGCCTGCATCAAAACATCATCAGCGCTTATATACGGCTCACACTCAGCACCATTGATGATCAGGACATCAATATCTTGCTTGGTCGATGCTTTGATGTAAGTTGGAAAGCCAGCACCACCCATCCCAGAGATACCTGAAAAGTGCAAAATATCGATGATGCGCTCAGCGCTCATTTCGCGGTAGTTTGGGTAAGGGACCAGTTGGCACCATGTGTCTTCGCCATCTGGTTCAATAACAATACTGATTTCTGGCAATGCCGAAGGGTGCGCCGATGGCATCGGCGTAATATCTATAATGCGCCCTGAAGTGGGTGCGTGAACAGGCACAGACCAATTCGTTGCAGGTTTGGTGAGGGCTTGTCCCTTTAGCACCTTTTCATCAACGTTCACCAATAATTTGCCCTGCGCACCGATGTGCTGCTTAATGGGTAAAATTATTTTATCTGGCAAAGGCAGTGTGTGGATAGGTAACGAGTTCGACTGGCTTTTACGCACAGGAGGGTGAACCCCTCCAGGGCTTTGCCATAATTCACCGCGACTAATTCGTTCTAATAAAGAGTCCAACTTCCACCTCTTAATCAATGTGCGTCACGGGGATGGCGTCTAACTGCCATTTCCACGTTTGTTTGCTTGGTGCAACAGGCACCATATCGATGCAATCTACAGGACATGGGTCTACGCATAGGTCACAACCAGTACATTCATCAATCAGCACGGTGTGCATTTGTCGTGTAGCACCAACAATGGCATCGACAGGGCAGGCCTGAATACATTTGGTACAGCCAATACATTCATCTTCGCGAATATACGCTACTTTTTTGACTGGCTCTGCTTCTTCACCGCCAGCGAGAGGTTTGGCTTCCACGCCCATTAAATCAGCGAGCTTTTTCACCGTTGCTTCGCCACCCGGTGGGCACTTGTTAACGTCGTCTCCGTTGGCAATGGCCTCAGCGTAAGGGCGACAACCTGGGTAGCCACATTGACCACATTGCGTTTGCGGCAAAATAGAATCTATTTGCTCAACAATTGGGTCACCTTCAACACGAAAACGCACTGCAGCGAAGCCAAGAACAAGGCCAAACACCAGTGCAAGTATGCCCAGAGCAATCAGAGCGTAAAATAAAGTCATAATTAAAACTTAACCAGTCCGCTAAAGCCCATAAACGCCATCGACATCAGTCCTGCGGTGACCATTGCAATGGCCGCACCTTTAAAGGGTATCGGCACATCGGCACCTGCTAAGCGTTCACGCATGGCAGCAAAAAGTACTAATACGAGAGAGAATCCCACCGCTGCACCAAAGCCATAAACTGCCGACTCAACGAAGCTGTGTTGTTCTTTAATGTTCAATAAAGCAACACCCAATACAGCACAGTTAGTGGTGATCAGTGGTAAGAAAATACCCAGTAATCGGTATAACGTTGGCGAGGTTTTTTGCACCACCATCTCGGTAAATTGCACCACAACAGCAATCACCAAAATAAAGCTCATAGTACGTAAGAACGTGAGCTCTAGGGGCAATAAAATATATTGGTTAACCAAATAACTGGTCACGGATGCCAATGTGAGTACAAAGGTAGTTGCCAATGACATACCCACGGCAGTATCAAGCTTGCTTGATACCCCCATAAAAGGACACAGGCCTAAAAACTGTACAAGCACGAAATTGTTAACCAACACGGTACTGACTAGCAGTAATAGATATTCCGTCATGGGCACCCGAATAACTGATAATAACTCGCGTATTATCCTTATTTCTCGTTCATTTCACAACAGTTAGGCGAGTTTTAAACGGGCCAAGGGGCTCTTTTTCCTTGGCCGTGATAGTGACTACGACTGCGCTGCTGAACTGTCGCGTACAACCAATGTAGGGGTAAAGATGCGCGTGATGTCTTTATCTTGATTGCGTGCACCACGGGTTTTACTGAACAATAGGCGCGCGGCATGCTCTGAAATAACATCATTCTCTTGGTGTGCAGTGGTGAGTTTTGGCCACGTTTGTTTCGAGAAAGGCGAGTCCTCAAATCCTGTGATTGCCAATTCGCTCGGAATCGCGATGTTCATCAAGCGTGCGGCGAACAAAGCCCCTGCGGCGATTTCATCGTTACCACCCATAACGGCTGTAACAGCCAGTGCGTTGTTATCTTTGAGCAACTCCTTCGCGCCGTTGACGCCAGACTCGAATGAGTACTCACCACGATAAATAAACTCATCGCGTTGACTAATGCCGTTATCACTGAGCGCCTTTTGATATCCAGCAAGTCGTTCAGAGGTCGATTTGTGCTCTTCATCACCACAAATAAACGCAATATTCTTGTGACCAAGGCCGATAAGGTGCGCGGTAATCTCGTATGAAGCCGCATAGTCGTTCACGTAAATGCACGAGTCATCGTCATTGCTAGAGCCACGGCCAGATAAAATACGCACATAGTGCATGTTCATGCTGTCGAGCTCATCGATGATGTCTTGTTGTTCAGACAAAGGGGGAGTGAGTACCAAACCGGCAATGCGCGAGCGCTGGATCATGGTTTTAAGCTCATCCCGCATCTGACTGTCGGCATAACTGCATGGGTGTATCACCAATTCATACCCTTCTTGGCGGCAGCGCGATAATACCCCGTTTTGCATATCAATAACGTAATAAGCGTTCGGGTTGTCATACACCAAGCCAATGGCAAACGCTGATGAGCCTGCAAGATTACGTGCTGCAAGATTAGGTTGATAATTTAATTCTTTTACCGCTGCCATCACTATGTCATGGGTTTTTTTGCGCACGGAAGGTTCTTTGTTAATTACACGCGAAACCGTTTTCATCGACACACCGGCGAGTTTCGCAACATCATTGATGGTTACTTTCATGATCTTTTCTTATTATCCTTGCGTGGCAGTGATAGCCTTCAAAATTTTCTCATGTTGTTTATGTGCATGTTGCTTTATCATGCCGCCTCCAAATAGCGCTTTTTGCAAAGGCCATACTAAATGTAGGCTTATAAAAGTGACTTTGAGTCAAATTTTTCGTTGAGTGTATCTAAACTTATAACGAAATAGCAGAATAAATTTCATTTTTTCCTAATGATACCGGTGTCAAAGATGAAAATATGCGCTATGATTCTGCAAATAAAATCGAAAATAAGCTATTTGACAGCGTTGTCATTTTAACTTAACGTGGTCAGCGAGATGGTGATAAACAGTATTTTATAAGTTTATTTACGCTCTAAAAATACGCGAAATGTCACAATATTGTGGCTATCTTTAACAATTAATAAAGAATCTTTGCGTTAACTAAATAATCAGTTCAGGAGCTAGGGGTACACGAAATGGTCGCGAGTCGTTCACAATTAACGAGTTGGCAATTGCTTAAAGAACAAGCAGATGTTTTAAAAGATGTGCATTTGCAGCAATTATTTGCCCAAGACGCAAACCGTTTTTCAACTTTTTCAGTAGAAATTCCCGGTGTGCTTTTCGATTATTCAAAGCAGCTGGTGACTGAAAAGGTGCGTGATGCTTTAGTGTCTCTTGCAAACGAGTGTGAACTAACACAGTGGCGAGACAAAATGTTCGCCGGTGAAAAAATTAACATTACTGAAGGGCGAGCGGTCCTGCATACTGCGCTTCGCAACCGTGCGAAAACCCCGATTGTGGTTGACGGTGAAAATGTCACCGAACAAGTTGAAACAGAACTAGCAAAGATTAAAGGTTTTGTAGAAAAGGTGCGCTCAGGTCAGTGGCTTGGCTACACTGGTAAAGCGGTAAAGGATGTTGTCAGTATTGGTGTGGGCGGTTCAAACTTGGGCCCTCAGATGGCTACCGAAGCCTTGGCAAGTTATGTCGATGACACGCTTAATGTGCATTATGTCTCGAATGTCGACGGTGTGCAGATTGCTCATGTACTGAAGAAGGTAAACCCTGAAACAACATTATTCGTAGTGTCGTCGAAAACATTTACCACGTCAGAGACAATGACCAACGCATCAACCGCGGTGAAGTGGTTACGTGCAGCTGCTGGTGATAACAGTGCCATTGCCAAGCACTTTGTTGCTGTGAGTACCAACTTAGAAAAAACAGCAGCCTTTGGTATTGCTGATGAAAACGTATTCACTATGTGGGATTGGGTTGGCGGTCGTTTTTCAATGTGGAGTGCGATAGGCTTACCGATTGCCCTTTATTTAGGTTTTGATGCATTTATAGACATGCTGGAAGGCGCATTCGAGGTGGATACTCACTTCCAGCAAGCACCGTTGAGCGACAATATTCCAGTCTTGATGGGGCTGTTAAGTGTATGGAATGCCAGCTTTTTAGATCATAGAGCGCAGGCTATCTTGCCATATGATCAAGCACTGCACATGTTGCCAGCCTATCTACAGCAAGGCGAGATGGAAAGTAACGGTAAGTCTGTGACATTTGCGGGTAGCGCGGTGAACTACACAACGGTGCCACTTATTTGGGGGATGACGGGTATTAATGGCCAGCACGCCTTTTACCAGTATCTGCATCAAGGCACGACTATTGTACCTGCTGACTTTATTGGCTCGGTGCAATCGCAATGTGAGGTCGACGACCACCACACAATTTTGATGTCTAATTTTTTCGCACAAAGCGAGGCCATGATGAATGGCGTTTCAGCACAACAAGTGCGTGAAGAGCTGGCGGCAAAAGGTGTCAATGAAGAGCAAATTGCACAGCTAGTTGAGCATAAGGTGCATCAAGGTAATCGCCCAACGACCTCTATCTTACTGGACAAGGTAGATGCTAAGGCTTTGGGTCGACTAATTGCCTTGTATGAGCACAAAATTTTTGTCCAAGGGATCATTTTAGAGATTTGCTCTTTTGATCAATGGGGCGTTGAGTTAGGCAAAGGCCTAGCCAAAAATATTGAATCAGAATTACGTGACAATCGTATAGCTGAACATGACAGTTCAACGTCTGGTTTGATGGCGTATTATCAAGCGAAACGCCAGTAATGAATTTGCCGTATAAGCGGCACAAAGAATACCTTTGAACGGGTAGCGCTGGAGTCTTTAGGGCCTGTGTGTTTGTGAGAGGACGTACAGAATCCCTAAGACTCATTTATTCTAAAACTTTGACAGAGAAAATGAATGTCGGGGTTTATCTTTTTCTGATAGGGAAAAGAGTACGGTTGATGAGCACCAAGCTCATGTTATGAAAGTGTATTTAAAGAGCCGTCATGTAGCGATCCACGGGCTCACGAGTTGTAATTATTTGTTTTCCTGAGGCATGAAAAGCAGGGGAACTTAGTAAATAGGTAGAGAGTAAATAATGCTAAATCCTTTTGATATGATCATATTTGGTGGCGGCGGCGATCTTGCACTTCGCAAATTATTGCCTGCTATGTATCGCGCTTATCAGGAAGGCAACTTACCTCAAGGAACCCGTATTTTACCGACAGTGCGAGGCGCAGATAAGCGTGATGAGTATATTGATACCGCTCACGAAGCGCTGAAAGAGCATTTAGGTAAAGGAGAATACAACGCCAAGGATTGGAAGGCATTTGCACAATATTTAGTGCCAGTCGTTGTCAATGTGACCGAAGCAGATTCACTGTGGGACGAACTTAAAACCATTCTAGATGAACACGATGAAGACAAGTCACGTGTGTTCTATTTATCACTCCCACCAGCGGTGTATGGCCAGTGTTGTGAAATTCTGTCAACAAAAGGCTTAATTACTGAATCATCACGCGTTGTAGTAGAAAAGCCAATTGGTTACTGTGGTAAGTCTGCGGAAGAAATTAACGCTAAAATCGCGCAGTATTTCAAAGAAGAACAAGTATTTCGCATCGACCACTACCTAGGTAAAGAAACAGTTCAGAACTTAATGGCATTGCGTTTCTCAAACTCTGTGTTTGAAAACTTATGGGATGCAAAGACCATTGATAATATTCAAATCAGCATTTCAGAGACAGTGGGTCTTGAGAGTCGTGCAGGCTTTTATGATAAAGCGGGTGCACTTCGCGATATGATTCAAAACCACCTGCTACAACTGCTATGTCTTGTGGCGATGGAATCACCGCACAAGCTTACAGCTAATGCAATTCGTACTGAAAAGCTTAAAGTGCTAGAGGCGCTTCGCCCACTTCTGGGTGAGCATGTTGATGAAAATATCGTTCGTGGTCAATATGTACCGGGTGATCTAGACGGCAAACTTGTGCCTGGCTATTTGGAAGAGTTAGGCGAGGGTTCAAGCGCAACAGAAACCTATGTGGCTATCAAAGCGCACATCGATAACTGGCGTTGGGCAGGCGTACCTTTCTACCTTCGCACGGGTAAGCGTATGAAGAAGCGCTGTGCCGAAATCGTGGTTGAATACAAACCAGTGTCGCACAACGTATATGAGCAAAATGTTGGCCCAATTCAGCCAAACCGTTTGGTGATCCGCCTACAGCCAGAAGAAAGCATTAAGCTGACCTTGATGTCTAAGCGTCTTGATAACCTTGAGATGCAATTAGAGCCTGTCACCTTGAACATTGAACTATCTGAGTCTTACTCAAATGGTTTCCATTCAGACGCATACAAGCGTTTGATGTTAGATGCTGCAGCAAATAACCCGTCACTGTTTATCCACCGCGATGAAGTACGTCAAGCGTGGAAATGGATTGATCCAATCATCGAGCGTTGGCAAGAAAAGGGTAAGCCTGCCTTGTACCGCGCTGGAACTTGGGGGCCAGAAGACTCAGATGATTTGCTTGCAGGATCGGGCCACAAATGGTTTAACGCGGCGGGAGAAGGTGCATAATGGCAAACATTACAGAACGTTTTTTTGATTCCAAAGAGCAAATGACACAGGCACTTGCTGCATCACTTGAGCAGCGTATCAGCGCTGCGCTTTCACAAGGTCAACGTGCATCCTTGATGGTCTCTGGCGGGTCATCACCAGCACCAGCATACAAATATCTTTCAGGCCTTGATATTGCTTGGGATCAGGTCGATGTTGCTATGGTTGATGAGCGTTGGGTTGATGCTGATCATGACAAGAGCAACGAGCGCTTTATCAATGAAACTTTGCTGCAAGATAAAGCTGCTGCTGCAAATTTCATTACTATGAAAAATGCTGCTGCAACAGCACAAGAGGGAGTTGCTCAGTGCGAGCAGGCATATCAGCAAATTCAACGCCCGTTTGACGTAACGATTTTAGGCATGGGGCCAGACGGCCACACTGCTTCTTTGTTTCCTCACGCGCAGGGGTTAGAAGCTGGGTTAGAGTCAAGCCAACTGGTGTGCGCTATTAACGCTATCCAAAGCGATGTAACAGGTGCGATCACAGAGCGCATGACGTTAACGCTAAATGCGATTGCGCAATCAAAAGTAGTGAAGCTGTTGATAGGTGGTGAAGAGAAACTTGCAGTTTACAAAGAAGCCGCCGCGGGTGGTGATGTAAAAGACATGCCACTGCGTGCGGTGCTACAGCACCCTGATATTGAGCTAGAAGTGTATTGGGCACCATAATAAACCAATAAGTACCTCAGAAAAACGCGGCTCATGTCGCGTTTTTTTATGCCTACTTATGTGCTGTAATGTCATCACTTAACTGTTAGCGACGTTGCTGTATCGTGCCCCACGTGATGCTCATCGCATCCTTTCCCTGTGGTTATAAAATTGTGCTATATTCCTGCACGTTTGAATACAGAACCATCATCCCACCTTTGTTTAAAGGTAGTAATTTCAACACGTTAAAAATATTTTAGCGTTTTTTTTAAACAGAAACGGCAAAAACATGTAGCGAAATTGTAATTTTGGGTGTATGGTTTGTTACTAGATGACAGCGTTGTCATCATCACTGGGCAGAAGTGATTTGTATATCAACAAAATGATTCGAGAAATATTCAAGGGGAATCCTGTGTTAGCTAAAAATTTTAAGAAAAGCTTATTAGCAGTGAATGTGAGCCTTGCAGTAGGCGCTGGTTTTTCTGGCGTAGCTGTGGCGGCCGATGCACAAACTCAAGCTAAAGAAGATGTGGAAGTAATTGAAGTACGCGGTATTCGTCGCTCATTAGCGGCGGCAATGAATACCAAGCGCTTTGCAAACTCAGTTGTAGACGCAGTATCAGCTGAAGATATCGGTAAGTTTCCTGATAGCGATGTAGGTGAGGCGCTAGGTCGTATTTCTGGTATTTCTGTTAACCGCCAATTTGGTCAAGGTCAACAGGTATCAATCCGTGGTGCATCGGCTCAGCTGACGCGCACGCTTCTTAATGGTCATTCGGTAGCGTCTACAGGTTGGTATGACCAACAAGCTATTGACCGCAGCTTTAACTACACCTTGCTTCCACCTGAACTAGTAGGTGGTATTGAGGTTTCTAAGTCTTCACAAGCTGACACAGTAGAGGGCGGTATCGGTGGTACGGTAAACGTTAAAACCCGCAAGCCTCTTGAACTTGACGCGAACACTATTTTCGGTGGTCTTAAAGCAGACTACGGCACAATCTCAGAAGAAACAGACCCAGATGTGTCAGGTCTGTATTCGTGGAAAAACGATGAAGAAGACTTTGGTTTCCTAATCGCGGGTGCATATTCTGAAACAAATTATCAGCGTAACGGTATTGAGTCTTTGGTAGGGTGGGGTGACATCGTTCCTACTACCTTCCAACAAGAGCGTGAGCGCACAGCGATTAATGCGGCCTTCCAGTATCGTCCAAGTGATAACCTTGAGCTTGGCTTGAACATCATGAGCCTCGAGTTGTCTGCAAACAATGCCAACACATCTTTGTTCGCTATTTTCCCAGATGATAAGGCGGCAGCGTGTGAGCAAACTAATGCATCAGGCACTTGTACTTTCTATCGTCGCAGTGGAGAAGGTGCTAACCCTGGTTGGGCACAAACATGGGCCCGTGCAGGTTCAATGACGTCAGATACTGTTGATTTTGATTTTAAATATGTGGGCGAAAGCTTTGAAGTCACAGGTCGTGTAGGTAATACCCAATCAGACGGTGGTACTGACTTAACTGCAAACTACGGTTTTTGGCTAGGTACAGCTGCTGATTTCGCTGGTACATATGATGCAACAGGCGATGTGATCAAAATTGATGTCGCGAACAAGTCGTTTGATGCGAGTGATTTCGGTGGTGAACTGTCGCCAGCGGGTTGGTCATTGAAAAAACAACCAAACTCGGATGAAGAAACCTATGCGCAGGTTGATTTTACTTTCCCTGTAGATTTTGGTGCAATTTCTGCGATTAAAACGGGTATGCGTTGGGCAGATCATGAAGTTAAACAAGAGTCTTGGTCTGCTATCATGGCCGCGACAGTGCCTGTAAACAGTGCTGATAAATATTACTCTGGTACGGTTTCATCAGGCGCCGGCTTTACCTTACCAGAGCCAAATCTTGATGCCATGATTGCCGATGGTTACGCGGCCATTGCAAGCTTTGATAATACCTCAGATGTGTACAAGTCTGGCTATGGTACGATTCAAGAAGAAAACTTCGCATTGTACGTAATGGCTGATTTTGAAGCTGAAGGTTTACGCGGTAACTTAGGTCTTCGTTATGTGTCTACCGATGCAGAGTCTGATTATTATGCGCTTGATGCAAACGGTAACTATGCAAACGCTCTGAGCACCGATAAAGCAGATTACGATGAAGTGCTGCCAAGTGTGAACATTGCTTTCGATGTATCACAGGACGTTATTGTTCGCTTCTCTGCTGCACAAGTCATGTCGCGTGCTAATTACGCAGACATGTTCTCTGCATCATCATTAGCGGGTTACAACGATGGTACTGAGGGTAACGAAGTTCTGAAAAAAGGTAACATCGGCCTTGAGCCGTTTAAAGCAACACAAGCTGACTTCGGTATTGAGTATTACTTTGATAACGATGCGATGTTCAGCGCAACATACTTCATCAAAGACATTTCAAGCTTCACAAAAACAGACCAATTACTGAATCAGGGTATTGGTATTGTTGACCCTAACACCAACCAAGATAACTGGACTATCGCAACGATGGGCACAGGTAGCGGCGGTGAAATTCAAGGTATTGAGTTACAGTTGCAAGATGGTTTTGATAACGGCTTTGGTTATCAAGTTAACTACACCCTAGTTGACTCATCAGCACCTGTTGAAAACTTCCCAGACCGTGTTTCACAATTCACTGATTCATCTGATCACACTGTAAATCTTGTAGGTTATTACGAGACGGAAGAATTCAACATTCGTCTAGCGTATAACTGGCGTTCAGAGTACATGATCCGTGAATTACCAGGCTTCTATGGCAACCGTGAGCACCAAGACTACGGCACACTTGATTTAAGTGCGAAGTATTCTGTGACTGACAGCCTTGATGTGACTTTTGAAGCGGTGAACTTAACCCAAGAAGACAGCGTGCAGCTAGGTGTTGCAGGCGCAGATGCACAGGTGAAACCAGAACTAAAAGACGGTTATCCAGCATGGTTCTTCGAAGGTGAAGCCCGTTACAAGCTTGGCTTACAATTCCGCTTTTAAGCAAAAATAATAGCCGTGCGCGAAAAAGCCAGAGACTTGTCTCTGGCTTTTTTTAGCTCATCGCTACTTAACTCAATGGGTATTCATGCCTGCCATGAGTGAATGCTGCTCCCTGCATTCGCTCATTTTACACCTTGGACAAGCCATTCATTTGTATCTTTTCAATAAGTTCACGATTTAATTGTAATTGCTTACTAACATGCGAAGCTTTGGCAGCAATAGCACTTTGCAACGCGTGATGATTTTTACTGCAATGATTAAATGGTGAGTCCTTTATCTGTGTAGGGTAATTCATGCCATATAAAACATAGAGATAGTTCTCTAGGCGAAAGGCATCAAAGCCTTTGGCAAAGTCATAATGACTAGGGAGGTGAGTGCGCCAATGAGCGAGGTTATCTTTGAGCTGCACAGGCCAAGTGTCAGGATTGCGGTTGTCGCGCCAAAAATCGCTGTCATCTCTATTTGATATGGCGTAATGCAATTTAATGAAATCAATCACACTTTCCCACATCCCCGTTACATACTGATTAAAACGACGGCTTAATGGATCAAGCTCAGAGGTTGTCGTTGGAAATTGATGCGCGAGCAATTTCGCCGTTGCGTCAAAAACCAGCAATCCGGTCGCTTCAAGCGGCTCCACAAACCCTTGTGCAAGGCCAATGGCAACGCAGTTCTTAAGCCAAAACTTTTCTCTGTAGCCAACAGGCATATCAATTTCGCGGGCATTTACTTCATCTACAGGACGGTTTAGGTAACCCGCCAGTGTGTGAAGGGCATCGTCAACGCTTGTGTATGTGTCGCTAAACACATAGCCAACCCCGAGACGGGTCGGTAGCGCGATATCCCAAATCCACCCTGCTGATTGCGCTGTAGCCTTTGTATAAGAGGGTAAGGGCATGCCCGGCTCACTGTAGGGCACTTGGATAGCTAAGGCCTTATTGACAAATAGCACCTCGCTTTTATCAATAAACGGCACTTTCATGGCTTCACCCAATAACCGACTGGCAAAGCCGGAGCAGTCGATATATAAATCAGCGTGATGTAATGCACCATTGCTATCAACAAGTTGTTTAATAGCCCCTTCCTCGTCTAGCTGCACATCGGTAACATGCACACGTTGGTGTTCAACACCCAACTTTGTTGTTGCATGGTGAGCTAAAAGTGCTGCGAATTTATTAGCGTCAAGGTGATATCCATACGCGGCAAGCCCCTGATATTCTGGGCAGCAAATGGTTTTAGGCGCTAACCCTTGGTCACATAATTGCCCCTGAATTCCGACCTGATTAGCAAAACTGTGTTGGCGCTCTTTGAGCCACGCTGCAAGATTGTTATTGTCTAAAATAGGATAATCGAAAGGGTGATAGTAATAATGTTCTTGTCCTTTGCTCGCCTGCATCCAACTATCAAAGCGAATGCCTTGCTTGAAAGACACATCGCATTCGTTGATAAACTGGGTTTCGCTGATACCAAATTCTTTTAAGGTATGCACCATCAACGGAACCGTGCCTTCGCCAACCCCCACAGTAGGCGTATCTGGAGATTCCAATAAGGTGACTGAAACGCCACCATCAGCGCTGTTTTTGAGTTTGCTTGCGAGGTGATTGGCACTGAGCCAACCAGCGGTTCCACCTCCGAGGATGATGACATGACGAATCGGTTTTTCTTGCATACTAAACTCTAAATGACAGCGCTGTTATTTGTTTATTTTAAACACGATGCCAACGCATTTGCCAATTTAATTGCTTAACATCCACTTTCTCTCGTCTTTTTTAGCTAAAAGCTCCTGCATTACATGAATTGGATGCACACAACCGGCTGATACATAAATTTTGAGATTACATCAGAGAGTTTTTCAGGGCGACTTTTGTTAAAAAAATGTGGGTTGAAGGAAGGCGTTTTGCTACATAAAGCTACATTTAAATTTTCTGAATCCCGCATTTTCAATACCTTGTAGCACCATGTATCGCGGTTTGTACAAAGACTTTAAACTTTCACGGATTTTCACTTCCTTTTTGTTAGCAAAACCGATAGCCTTAGGCCACAACAAGTAACAAATACGTAAATAGTATGGAGCAGTATTATGGCGGAGCAACAAGTGCAGCCTTTGCATAACGAAAAACATGCCAACACTAAAATTAAAAATGGCATGAACTTAAACTTCTTAAAGACGCAACATTTAGTGCCAGTTGTTGCACACGAGTTTGGTCGTGTAGCAAACGAATTCCCTATGGCATTTGTAAAGAACAATGAGTCAGGTAAATTCCAAGCTGTTGCTATTTTTGGCCTTGAGCCAGGTGAAAACCTTTTTGTAGACGGTGACAAATGGGCTGCAGGTTTCGCACCTTTAGCTGTAACGCGTTACCCACTGGGTCTTGTTAAGCACCCTGAAGAAGATCAATACGGCGTAGTGATTGATGAAGCGAGCCCTCTTGTAGGTGACGAAGAAGGTCAAGCACTGTTCGAAAACGGTGAAGAAACTGAATACCTTAAGCGTCGTAAAGAAGCACTTATCTCTTTCATCGAGTTCTCTGGTGTAACTGATGTATTTACTCAGTACCTAGCAGACAAAGAACTTCTAGTAGCACAAACGCTAACTGTTGATATCAAAGGTGAGAAAAAAGACATCACTGGTATCTACATGATTGATGAGAAGAAGTTAAATGAGCTAAGCGATGAAGACTTCCTAGATCTTCGCAAGCGTGGCTACCTAGCACCAATTTATTCATTCCTAACTTCTAGCCACCAGGTTGGCCGCTTAGCTCGCCTAAAAGCAGAGCGTACAGCATAAGTTAGTATGTTGAATGAGAAGAAAACCCAGCCCATGCTGGGTTTTTTTATGTATGATTGCTTACAAATTCGACTTTTAGTCACCTTGGACGAAAGTTTTACCTATTAAACCTTGAGTAACTTTCGCCCTTGTGAAAAAATTTAAGCTTATTTAATAAACCCCAACGCAGACACGAGGAATTCGATTATGCGCATTATTTTATTAGGCGCACCAGGTGCAGGCAAAGGCACACAAGCTCAGTTTTTAATGGACAAGTACAGCATTCCACAGATTTCTACTGGTGATATGCTACGTGCAGCAATTAAAGAAGGCACACCGCTTGGCCTTGAAGCAAAGAAAGTGATGGATGCGGGCCAGCTTGTGTCTGACGATATTATCATCGGTCTAGTAAAAGAGCGCGTTGCCAAAGCTGATTGTGAAAATGGTTTCCTACTTGACGGTTTCCCGCGCACAATTCCACAAGCAGACGCAATGAAAGAAAATGGTATCTCTGTTGACCATGTAATCGAGTTTGATGTTGCTGATGAAGTGATTGTTGAGCGTATGGGTGGTCGTCGTGTGCATCCTGGTTCTGGTCGTGTATATCACGTTGTTTACAACCCACCTAAGGTTGAAGGCAAAGATGATGTTACCGGTGAAGACCTTATCATCCGTGATGACGACACAGAAGAAACAGTGCGTAAGCGTTTAGCTATTTACCATGAGCAAACTAAGCCATTGGTAGATTATTACCAAGCTGAAGCACAGGCAGGTAACACGCAGTACCACAAGCTAGACGGCACACAAGCTGTCGAAGCGGTAAGCCAGCAGCTTGCTGAGTTATTGGGTTAAGCCAGTATCAGTTATAAGAAACCGCCGTATGGCGGTTTTTTTTGATCTAAGCATGCGGTTGATTGGTATAATACCAGCCAAGTTAAATAGCACATCATTTTAGCGGGTTAAATTTCGTGCTCACTGCGTTGTAATTTTTCTATGTAGAATAGCTACATAAGAAAAATTCCGCCTTGTTAGCACATCATTTATCCAGCGCTATATCTGATCCCATATTTAACATGATTGGTATAATCAACTTCATATCAATAAAAGGAATGTAAGTTTATGTCTTTAGCGCTGACGCAGCCCGCGAGTCGATACGGGGTGTTATTGGTTAACCTAGGCACGCCTGATGCGCCTACTGCAAAAGCAGTAAGAGCCTATTTGCGAGAGTTTTTATCGGATACTCGGGTTGTGGAAATCCCGCCAATTGTGTGGCAAGTGATCTTAAATGGCATAATTTTACCTATTCGCTCTCCCAAAGTGGCCAAAGCCTATGCCACTATTTGGGAAGAAGACGACTCACCATTGCGAGCAATTACAGCGCGACAAACAAAAGCACTACGTCATGCGATAGAGTCAACGCTGGGCGAAAATATTCATGTTGATTACGCCATGACCTATGGCAACCCGAGCATTAAAAGTCGTATTGATGATATGACTGCCAGAGGCATAGATAAAATTGCGGTGTTGCCTTTGTATCCTCAGTATTCAGCAACAACAACGGCTGCGGTATTTGATAAGCTCAACAAGCACCTAGCAAAAGTGCGTAACCTGCCAGAAATACGTTTTTTGAAACATTACTATGAACGAGATAGCTACATCAGTGCATTAGCTTCTTCCGTGACAAAATATCGCAGTATTCATGGCGATGCGGATAAATTAATTTTCTCATTTCATGGTATTCCTAAGCGTTGCGTGAACAAAGGCGACCCTTATTACGAGCATTGTAAATACACGGCGAAGCACACCGCCAAGAAATTAGGGCTAGATGACAGCCAATGGATGATGACTTTCCAGTCGCGTTTTGGTGCTGAGGAGTGGTTGCAGCCCTATACTGATAAAACACTTGAGAGCCTACCAAAAGAGGGTGTTAAGTCGATACAGATCATTTGCCCAGCATTTGCCGCGGATTGCCTTGAAACATTAGAGGAAATATCTGAGGAGAATGCTGAAATCTTCAAAGAAGCGGGGGGAGAGCACTTTGGTTATATTCCAGCGCTTAACGATGCGCCAGAGCATATTGACGTGCTAGTAGAGCTCGCTAAATCGCAATTACTTAACTGGTAAACTGATTATAAAAAAGGGCGCCGCAGCGCCCTTTTTTAATTACAGAGCATCAAGCGCTTTAATTGCGCCATCATAATTAGGCTCTTGTGACAACTCGCTGACTAACTGTTTGTATACAATTTTGTGCTCTTTATCTAATACAAATACCGCTCGGCTGAGGATACCCATATCTTTGATCAGCAGCCCGTAATTTTGGGCAAAATCGCGCCATACGGCATCAGAAAGAGTTTCTAACTTATCAATTCCTTCGGCGGCACAGTAGCGCTTTTGTGCGAAGGGTAAATCGGTGCTAATTGTAAGCATCGCCACTTGCGGATAGTTCGCCGCAACCTGCTCATTGAAATGCTTCGTCTGGATGCTGCATACACCTGTGTCGAGACTTGGCACTACGCTCAGAAGAATCGGCTTGTTTTGGTAATCTGTAAGGCTTTTAGCCACAAAGCTGGCATCAACAACGCGGAAATCAGGCGCTGCCTGTCCTACTTCAACCCCATTGCCCAACAACACTACGGGCTTGCCTCGGGCCGTTACTTTACCCGCATCAACGTTGTTGATGGTTTCACTTTGCTGTGCAAGTAAGTTGCAACTGAAAACGGCGAGTGCGACAGAGCTCAAAAATAACTTTTTCATCATGTTTTGCCTTTTTTATGTCTATGTTCCATCTAAAGGAATTTTCTAAACAGTCTATATTTAAATTGAGATCAATTATTTATTTTAATACCATTGTCGTTAGTTAGTATTAAAAAGCTAATAAAAATCATAATTCAAGCTAACTAATCTACGACGTATATTCGAGGTGCAACACGTCATGAAGACACCTGTTTTAATCTGTGATGACTCTACTGTTGCACGCAGACAAATTGCCCGTTCACTTCCCCAAGATTGGGAAATAGACTTAAGCTACGCCACCAATGGGCAACAATGCATTGCCCTTTTAGAGACCGTACAGCCTGAAGTATTATTTCTAGATTTAAATATGCCAGGTATGGACGGCTACCAAGTTCTGCAACAAATTCAAGACCGACAAATTAAAACCGTTGTTATTGTGGTCTCGGGCGATATACAACCAAGTGCCCATGAACGCGTTTTGGCAATGGGCGCTGTGGATTTCATAGCCAAGCCTTGCGATGCAGGAAAGTTGGCGCAAATAATCGATCAATACGGTATCAAAGATAAGGCCATGCGTCAGCGAATTGCGATGCAACTTGGCGAGCAACTAGACCCCGATACGCGAGATATCTACCAAGAGATCACTAATGTTGCTATGGGCCAAGCAGGGGATTTGTTAGCCCGCTTGCTCAATGTGTTTGTCAAACTGCCTATTCCCAATGTTAACGTCTTAGAAGTGAATGAATTAGCGATGGCATTGCGTTCTATCGATCAAAATTCAGCTACCTCAGGTATTTGCCAAGGCTTTATAGGCGGTGGCATTTCAGGTGAGGCTCTGCTGTTGCTTAATGATTCGAGCTTTAAAGAGATAGCATCATTAATGAAATACCAAGGAGAGCTGAACGACAGTGTTGAGCTCGAGCTGTTGATGGATATGAGTAATATCCTCATCGGTGCGGTGCTAACAGGTCTTGCCAAACAGCTTGATGTTAATTTCTCGCAAGGACACCCTGTGGTTCTTGGGCAACACCGCGATGTGGATGAGCTGGTCTCGGCAAATAAACAACGTTGGCAACGTACGCTTGCCATTGAGATAAGCTATGGTATTGAAAATCATGACATTAGTTGTGATTTGATGTTGTTGTTCACTGAAGATTCGCTCCGCACTTTGAAGTACAAAGTTGCTTATTTATTGGAAGACTAAATTATGCCCGCCGCTGATTTTAATATGCATGAAATTCATTGGTTGATGGATATGTTCAATACCGTTGATGTTGGTTTAGTCGTGCTTGATAAGCAATATTGTGTATGTATTTGGAATGGTTTTATGGAAAACCATTCGGGCTTGTTACCCAGTGCGGTTAAGGATAAAGATATCTTCGATTTATTCCCCAGCATTGATGAGCCGTGGTTTCGAAAAAAAACAGAGTCAGCATTTGTACTTAAGAATCGCTCTTTCACTATTTGGGAGCAAAAGCCTTATATTTTCCGCTTTAAAAATTACCGCCCCATTACCGGTAAAGCAGACCATATGTACCAAAATGCCACCTTCTTGCCGTTGACCAGTACAACAGGAGAAGTGACGCACATTTGTATCATCATCTATGATGTGACTGATGAAGCGGTGAATAAGTTAGAGCTCGAAGCTGCAAACAACCAGCTTGAGGTGATCAGCCGCACAGATGAGCTCACAAAGCTGCCAAACCGTCGATTTATTGAGGAGTCGTTGGCTAAGGAACTAAAACGCCTAGAGCGCTCTGCGGGCAATGGAACCTTATTGATACTGGATGTAGATTATTTCAAAAAAATAAATGACACCTATGGACACAGTGCTGGAGATAAGGCTCTGCGGCACGTTGCCAGCGTGCTGCGCTCAACATTGCGTGAAAGCGACATGGTAGGGCGTTATGGTGGTGAAGAGTTTATTATCAGCTTATTTGACACCGATGTTGATGGCGCAAAGATTTTTGCTGAGCGATTAAGGCAAAAAATTGAAGACACAGAGATAGTGGTTGATGGGAAGAATATCACGATGACAATTAGTATCGGCATGGCTCAATATCATTCGAATTACAGTCAATATGAGCAATGGGTTAAAGCAGCCGATGCGGCCTTGTATGAGGCAAAACAAGGCGGCCGCAATCAGGTGGTTATTGCTGGGGCCTGTTGATCTTGGTTGGCTGATTTCAACAAAACTCAAAGCTCAACACGCCCTAATAATTAATCCGCTTCTTGCGGTTCAGGGCACTGACTTAGATTAATAATACTGCCATCGGCATTTTCTTGTTCAAGCTTGACCGTAAAACCCCATAATCGGTGTAAATGCTTAAGCACTTCGATTTTTGAATCAGCAAGCGGTATCCCTTTATGAGGAATATACCTCAGAGTTAGGGAGCGATCGCCTCGTATATCAACATCATATACTTGAATGTTTGGCTCATGGTTACTCAAGTTATATTGCGCCGATAATGCTTGGCGAACTTTCTGATATCCCCCTTCATCGTGAATAGCTGCAACTTCGAGATGAGGTTGAGCGCTGTCGTCGACGATTGAGAATAGCTTAAAGTCTCTGATCAATTTGGGTGACAAAAATTGGCTAATGAAGCTTTCGTCTTTGAAGTTTTGCATGGCAAAGTGCAGTGTTTCAAGCCAATCACTTCCTGCATATTCAGGAAACCACTGCCGGTCTTCATCACTTGGGTCTTCGCAGATACGGCGAATATCGGTCATCATATTAAAGCCCAGCGCGTAGGGGTTAATCCCCGAATAATAATTACTATTATAAGGCGGCTGGTAGACCACGTTGGTATGGCTTTGCAGTACTTCAAGCATGAAGCCATCGGTTAATTTACCTTCGTCATAAAGGTGGTTGAGGATGGTGTAATGCCAAAAGGTCGCCCAGCCTTCATTCATTACTTGGGTTTGCTTTTGTGGATAAAAATATTGCGAGATTTTACGCACAATACGCACAATTTCCCGCTGCCATGGCTCAAGCAATGGTGCGTTCTTCTCGATAAAATAGAGAATATTTTCTTGTGGTTCTAACGGAAAACGCTGGCGTTTTTGTTTCTTCGCTTGCTCACTATTAGGGATAGTGCGCCATAGCTCATTAACTTGAGATTGGAGGTAATCAGCTCGTTCTTTTTGACGCTTTTGCTCTTCATACAAGGAGATTTGTTGAGGCCGTTTGTAGCGGTCAACGCCATAATTCATTAAGGCATGGCATGAGTCGAGAATGTCTTCTACTTCATCTATACCATACTTCTGTTCGCACTGAGCAATGTAGTTCTTGGCAAACAGCAAATAATCAATAATGGAGCCTGCGTCCGTCCACGTCTTAAACAGGTAATTACCTTTGAAAAATGAATTATGACCATAACACGCATGGGCCATAACCAAAGCTTGCATGGTTATGGTGTTTTCTTCCATTAAATAGGCAATACAGGGGTTGGAATTAATAACAATTTCATAGGCAAGGCCCATTTGCCCACGACGATAATTTTGCTCAGTTTGAATAAACTTTTTACCGAAAGACCAGTGATTGTAGCCAATGGGCATACCAACACTGGAATAGGCGTCCATCATTTGTTCCGCTGTGATCACCTCTATTTGATTCGGGTAGGTATCTAATTTGTAGTGCTCGGCAACGCGTTCAATCTCATCGCGATATTGCTCAAGTAGCTCGAAGGTCCAATCTGGTCCGTCACTCAATGGCTTTCGTTTCATACTCACCCCCATTTAAGCGCTTTGCGCCGATTTGTGTGCGCTTTTCTTAAATAGTTCGCGGAATATAGGGTAAATGTCGTCCACTGAGGTAATGTGCTCAATGGCGAAATTACCGTACTGCGCGGCCAATTGTTCATATTCGCGCCATAAGCTCTGATGGGCGCGATTGGTGATCTCCACGTAAGCGTAATAGCGCACCATGGGCAGAATCTTTGCGCTTAACAACTCAGAACACTGCGGTGAATCATCAGCCCAGTTATCGCCGTCAGATGCTTGGGCAGCATAGATATTCCATTCACTTGAAGAGTAACGATCAGCAATAATTTGATGCATTAATTTCAGTGCACTGGACACTATGGTTCCGCCTGTTTCTTGAGAATAGAAAAACTCCTGCTCGTCCACCTCTTTGGCTTGGGTGTGGTGACGAATGTAGACGACTTCAATGTCTTTATAGGTTCGAGTTAAGAACAGATACAACAAGATATAAAATCGTTTTGCCATGTCTTTGGTGGCTTGGTCCATGGAGCCTGATACATCCATTAAGCAAAACATGACCGCTTTTGACGTTGGGTGAGGGCGCTTTTCGTAATTTCGAAAGCGCAAATCGTAGTTGTCGATAAACGGCACCGCCGAGATTTTACGCTCCAGCGCCTCAATGTCTTCGAGTAGCTTATTGATTTTGGTTTGCTCGGGGACGGGCTGTTGCTCAAGCTCTATGAGTTGCGCTTTGAGTTCAGCCAATTCGCGTTTTTTACCTGCGGTCATGGCGACTCTTCGAGCCAGTGAGCCCTGTAACGAGCGCACAACGTCGATATTGCTTGGCATGCCGTCATTACAAAAGCCTGCGCGATGAGTTTTCATCTGCACCAGCTTATCGAGGCTGTTTTCTTGCAAATTGGGTAGCTCTAAGTCTTCGAATAGCAAATCTAGGTATTCATCTTTGGAAATAGAGAACACAAAGTCATCATTGCCTTCGCCTTGATCGCTAGCCTCACCTTCGCCGGCACCACCGCCTTGTCCCCCTTGTGGGCGTTTTATTTTATCGCCGGTGTTAAATTGATCATTGCCAGGGTGCACCTGTTCACGATGGCCGCCTTTTCCCTGATGAAAAAACGGCTCGGTGATGTCTTTGGCGGGAATAGAAATACTCTCGCCACTGGACACATCGGTGACACTGCGTTTGTTTATGGCGTCCGAAACGGCTTCTTTTATCTGCTTTTTATAGCGACGAATAAAGCGTTGGCGATTAAGCGTGCTTTTATTCTTGCCGTTTAGGCGCCTATCAATAAAGTGCGCCATACAATTCCCCTCAACTTACTTCAAAGGCGTTATTGCGACTTGCGAACACGCAAGTACCATTCAGATAACAACCTTACTTGTTTCTGGGTGTAGCCTTTATCAACCATGCGGTTAACGAAGTCTTCGTGTTTCTTCTGATCCTCAGCAGATGTTTTGGCATTAAATGAGATCACTGGCAGTAAATCTTCTGTGTTTGAGAACATTTTCTTCTCAATCACAGTACGCAGCTTCTCATAACTGGTCCACAGTGGGTTTTTGCCGTTATTGTGCGCCCGCGCCCGCAGCACGAAATTGACGATTTCGTTGCGGAAGTCTTTAGGGTTTGAAATACCCGCAGGTTTCTCAATTTTCTCCAGTTCAGCATTGAGCGCTGCTCGGTCAAACAGTTGGCCGGTATCGGGGTCTCGGTATTCCTGATCTTGAATCCAAAAGTCTGCGTAAGTGACATAGCGATCAAAGATGTTTTGTCCGTACTCGGAATAAGACTCAAGATACGCGGTTTGAAGCTCTTTACCGATAAATTCAACATATTGAGGGATTAAGTAGCCTTTAAGATGTGACAAGTACCTCTCTTGCACCTCTGCACTGAATTGTTCACGCTCAATTTGCTGCTCTAGCACGTAGAATAGATGCACTGGGTTTGCTGCCACTTCACTGTGGTCAAAATTGAACACGCGCGACAAAATCTTAAATGCAAAACGCGTTGATAGACCAGTCATGCCTTCATCTACTCCCGCATAATCACGGTACTCTTGATATGATTTGGCTTTAGGGTCTGTGTCTTTGAGGCTTTCGCCATCGTATACCCGCATTTTTGAGTAGATACTTGAGTTTTCGGGCTCTTTAATGCGTGATAGTACTGAGAATTTAGCCAATGTTTCCAAGGTTCCCGGAGCACATGGCGCCTCGTTAAGTTCGCTATTTTCAAGCAACTTATTGTAAATTTTGATTTCTTCGGACGCTCTTAAACAATAAGGCACTTTTACGATGTAAACCCTATCTAAAAAGGCCTCATTGTTTTTGTTGTTTTTAAAGGTTTGCCACTCTGATTCGTTTGAGTGGGCTAAAATGATGCCACTAAAGGGCAGAGCCGATATTCCTTCTGTACCGTTGTAGTTGCCTTCTTGGGTTGCGGTAAGCAATGGGTGTAACACCTTAATAGGTGCTTTGAACATCTCAACAAATTCCATCAAACCTTGGTTTGCTAGGCACAATGCACCTGAGTAGGCGTAAGCGTCTGGGTCGTTTTGTGCGAAGTGCTCTAGCTTACGAATGTCAACTTTACCAACTAATGCTGAAATATCTTGGTTGTTCTCATCCCCAGGCTCAGTTTTGGCAATCGCGACTTGATTCAAAATAGATGGGTAACGTTTAACCACCTTAAATTGGCTGATATCACCGTTGTACTCTTTTAAACGCTTAGCCGCCCATGGCGACATAATGGTGCGTAAATAACGTTTTTTAATGCCGTATTCTTTCTCTAATAACTCACCATCTTCAACAGCACTGAATAGACTCAGAGGGTGATCGTTTACTGGCGAGCCTTTAATGCTGTATATGGGCACTTGCTGCATGAGGTACTTGAGCTTTTCAGCGATGGATGACTTACCACCCCCAACAGGGCCAAGTAAGTACAGAACCTGTTTACACTCTTCTAGCCCTTGCGCGGCGTGTTTTAAGTAGGAAACTATCTGCTCAATGGCTTCTTCCATACCATAAAACTCTCTAAAGGCCGGATAACGTGCTATCACCCGATTAGAGAACAGTCGGCTTAGGACGGCATCTTGTGACGTATCAACCATTTCTGGCTCACCAATTGCGGTCAGCAATCGCTCAGCGGCTGTTGCGTAGGCCGTTTTATCTGACTTACACAGTTCTAAGAATTCATTAACGGTATATTCTTCTTCTTGGGACGCTTCAAACCGTGATTGATAGTGCTCGAAAATTGTCATAACGACCTCCAAGTAACTCAAGGATAAGATGAAAGGGTAAAGATGCCACTCGGTACTTAAAGCTTAGACAGTGTTATAAAATTTTGCGAAATATATTAGTTATTTAACGTGTACCTTTTTCAGTTGTAAGGAATAAAAAAAGCCGTGTTAGAACAGTGCTAACACGGCTTTTTGAGACAGTAAATGAGTGAAAATTTCACTCACATGTCGAAAAGGAAATTACGCTGCGAAATTTTGGTTCGCGAAGTCCCAGTTAACAAGTGCCCAGAAACCTTTCAGGTAATCAGGACGCACGTTACGGTAATCGATGTAGTAAGCGTGTTCCCATAGGTCAACTGTTAGTAGTGGAGTAACGCCAGCTTCAGTTAGTGGAGTTGCAGCATTTGACGTGTTAACGATATCTAGTGAACCGTCGGCAGTTTTTACTAACCATGTCCAGCTTGAACCGAAGTTGTTAACTGCTTTGTCGTTGAACGCTTCTTGGAACGCTTCGAAAGAACCCCATTTAGCGTTGATTGCGTCAGCAACAGCACCTGTTGCTACGCCGCCACCGTTTGGAGATAGGCTGTGCCAGTAGAATGTGTGGTTCCAGATTTGCGCAGCATTGTTGAATACACCGCCTTCTGATGAACATACGATTTCTTCTAGTGTTTTGCCTTCGAAATCAGTACCTTCAATTAAGCCGTTTAGTTTTACTACGTAAGTGTTGTGGTGCTTACCGTGGTGAAACTCAAGCGTTTCTTGAGAAATGTGCGGCTCTAGTGCGTTGATTTCATACGGTAGTGACGGTAGTTCAAATGCCATGTTTTTCTCCATCTATCTTTATTTGAAAAAGGGCTCACAGGGCTGCCAACGCAGCGTTTTATATACTGAAAGCCATTATAGTGTTACTATAATTCCTGAGTATTTTACTCAAGTTTAAGCAAACAGCAACGCCTAACGGCGCTATCTCAGTGCCATAGGTCAGCATATTGCCCGTTTTAGTACGTTAATAGGCTAATAAGCATAGGCGTTTTTAAGCGCAATGCGTGATAGTTTCCAGTACTCATGTTACACATGAATTATTTCTATGCTGGCTATCAAGGTGATGCTGTTTGCTTTAAAATGACACGTATTCCTAGACATTGTGGTCACAGTGGTGATTTTCAACAGCAATCATCACCTTAAACATAAATTGAGGTTGTTCATGGAAACAATTGATAAGATCAAACAGCAAATTGCTGAGAACCCAATTATCCTTTACATGAAGGGTTCACCTAAACTTCCTAGCTGCGGTTTTTCATCTCAGGCTGCACAAGCGATGATGTCATGCGGTGAGCAGTTTGCTTATGTAGACATTCTACAAAACCCAGATATTCGTGCAGAGTTACCTAAATATGCAAATTGGCCAACTTTCCCACAGCTTTGGGTTGAAGGCGAGCTAATTGGCGGTTGTGACATTATTATCGAAATGTTCCAGCGCGGTGAACTTCAGCCTCTTATTCAAGAGACAGCGGCGAAATACAAAGACGCCGAAGAGCAAGCGAGCGAGTAAGCGCGCGGCTTCTACTTAGAAGCACACTCGGTTTGCGCGAAATATGCAAACACACAGAAAAGCCAGCTAAGCTGGCTTTTTTAATTTTACCTATATTCATACATAAAAGCTCAACACGTCCAAGTATCTACTACACTGTGTAGAAACGTTTGTGGAGAAAAAGTCGTGTTTCTATTACAGCGTTATTTTGCATTTGTTATCTTTACATCACTATTGAGTGTCTTTTGCACACATGCAAAGGACACGCTCAGTCCCACCAATGAATTCCACCTTCAATATCAAGTAGGCTCAGTGCAACGCAACTACACAGGTGAGTGGCGAGTACAATCGTTATTTATTGACGCGGGTAAGCCCAGTACAGTGATCGTGGCGACATTAAATTGGCCGCCTTATATCGGGCGTCAGCAGTGCAAAAATGGTTGGCTCACCCATTATATGGCCGCGGTACTCATTGAGTCAGGTTACAACCCCGAGTTTAGATTTTTGCCATGGGTACGCGCTGTGCGTATGGTTGAACTGGGTCATGCCGATATTCTTGCGCCCGAGTATGAAATCGAACCGAGCTCTCCATCAGATGTTGTTGCCGGAGATACGCGACTGCAACATTTAGCCATGTCGGTGCCCTTTGCTAATACGCCTGTCAATTATCTTGCGTTGGCCAAAAGTAATATAAAAGAGGCACCAAGCCTGACTGAGCTGCCTAATTATTCACTGGGGGTTGTAAGGGGGTACCAAAACTCGCCAGATGTCGATGCGTTAATCGACAGTGGTAAACTAGTAACAGCCCTAGCAGTGGACGACGCGCAAAACCTTTCCTTGTTACTGCGAGCGAGAGTAAACCTTATCATCGGCGATCCAACTGTGATTGATACCCTAGCAAACAGGGCGGGCATAGACACACGTGCATACCGAGTGCTACAGCCCGCTATTACTGAGCAATCTTTATATTTTGCGTTGTCTAAATCTAAACCTCGGTGGCAAACATTATTGCAGCATATCAATACAACCATAGAGCAATTCAAAGCGGCAAATATGGACGTTGAATTTGCCCTGCAAATTGGCAATGAATGCAGCCAGCAATAAAAAAGCAAAGTAAATCAATATTCACATCAGTGAATAATTATTCACCAAGCCCGGCAGTTTACGTTAACGTAAACCTGTTTCTATTAAACGTAAATTGTCAACTTTTTAAAAATGACACTGGTGTCATGTTAAAAATAACGAAAATAACGTGGCTAAATGATGCAAGTTGTTTACATTGTCGTGGTGTTTACAAATAATGAAAAAAATTCAATGATGTGAATATGTATTCATTATTTCGTTGACACCCTGTAGACAAAGAGTTAGCGTTTACAGTCCGTCGTGTCAGCATTACATCCAGGTTAATGAGCAGCCGACGTGCAGTAGCAATGGGGATGGGGGTCCAACATGTTATATGACTCAAATTTAGAAAAAGATAATTGCGGGTTTGGTTTAATCGCTCAGGTTAACGGCCAAGCTAGCCATAAGTTAATTCGCACAGCGATCACAGGTCTGGCTCGTATGGAGCACCGCGGCGGCATCTCAGCCGACGGTAAAACGGGTGATGGCTGTGGTTTGCTGATGCAAAAACCAGATAGTTTCTTTCGTGCAATAGCGAAGGAAAACGAATGGTTGTTGGGCAAGAACTATGCTGTGGGCATGATTTTTCTTAGCCAAGATCCAATCAAGGCACAAACAGCTAAAAAGGTAATCAACAAAGAGTTAGAGCAAGAGACCCTGACGCTTGTTGGCTGGCGTGATGTGCCGACTAATACAGAGTGTCTAGGTGAAATAGCGCTCAAGCAACTGCCTCAATTTGTACAGGTATTTGTAAGTGCCCCAGAAGGGTGGCGACCCAAAGATTTAGAGCGCCGTTTATATATCGCGCGACGTCGCATTGAAAAGCAACTCGTTGATGACAGCGATTTTTATATCGCTAGCTTGTCTGGTCTAGTCACAGTGTATAAAGGCCTGATGATGCCTGATGACTTGCCAAATTTTTATCTCGATTTGGCCGATATGCGCATGACATCGGCAATTTGTGTATTCCACCAACGTTTTTCAACCAACACACAACCGCGCTGGCCACTCGCCCAACCATTTCGGTATTTGGCCCATAATGGTGAAATTAATACGATCACTGGTAACCGCCAATGGGCACGAGCGCGTGCCTACAAGTTTGCTTCACCGTTATTGCCGGACTTACAAACAGCGGCGCCTTTTGTAAATGAAAGCGGCTCAGACTCCTCGAGTCTAGATAATATGCTTGAGTTATTCCTTGCTGGTGGCATGGATTTGTTCCGTGCTATGCGCATGCTTGTGCCGCCGGCATGGCAAAAAAACCGTGCGATGGATGATGACCTGCGTGCCTTTTACGACTTTAACTCTATGCACATGGAACCTTGGGATGGTCCAGCGGGTATTGTTATGTCTGATGGTCGCTTTGCGGCGTGTAATCTTGATAGAAATGGCCTGCGCCCAGCGCGTTATGTGGTCACCCAAGATGGTTTTATTACGCTCGCGTCAGAGGTGGGGATCTGGGATTATGCTGCAGATGAAGTGGTAGAAAAAGGGCGTGTTGGTCCAGGCGAACTGATGGTTGTAGATACCTTGCATGGCAAGGTGTGGCACTCAGACGAAATTGACCAAGATTTAAAGTCGCGCCACCCATACAAGCAATGGATGGAGCAAAACGTCAAACAGCTTACTCCATTTGAGCAGCTCAGTGATAAAGAGGCGGGGAACCGTTCTTTTGATGATGATACTCTGCTGATCTATCAAAAAATGTTCGGTTACACTAACGAAGAGCTGGATCAAGTTATTCGCGTAATGGGCGAAAATGGTCAAGAAGCCACGGGTTCGATGGGAGATGACACGCCGTTTGCAGTGTTGTCTCAAGGACATCGCTCACTGTATGACTATTTCCGTCAAAAGTTTGCTCAGGTGACCAATCCACCTATCGATCCGCTGCGTGAGAATCACGTTATGTCGTTGGCGACCTGTATTGGTAGTGAGCAAAACGTATTTAATGAAACGACAGGGCATGCAAAGCGTTTGCAGTTCGACTCACCGGTATTGATGTACTCAGACATGGTGCAGTTGCGCAGTGCCAGTGATGAGTACTACTCACACAGCCAAGTTGATTTGAACTACACCAGCGAAGAAACGCTTGCACAAGCGATTGACCGAGTGTGTGATGAAGCACAGCGCAAAGCACAAGCTGGCACCGTGATGCTGATCCTAAGCGATCGTCAAATCACGCAAGATAGTCTGCCCATTCCCGCTGCTATGGCAGTAGGTGCAGTGCATCAGCGCCTAGTTAACAACAACTTACGTTGTGACACTAACATCATCATTGAAACGGGCAGCGCCCGTGATCCACATCATTTTGCTGTGTTACTCGGGTTTGGTGCGACCGCTATCTACCCGTATTTGGCTTATGAATCATTAGTGGCAATGAGTGATGATAAAACCATTGATAAGTCATACCGCGAGGTGACCTTGTCATATCGCAATGCTATCAACAAAGGCCTATTCAAAATCATGTCGAAGATGGGCATCAGTACGGTAGCATCGTATCGTTGCTCAATGTTGTTTGAGGCAGTGGGTCTGTCAGACGACGTGGTAGAGAAATGCTTTAACGGTGTTGCCAACCGTATCAGTGGTGCTAATTTCGACGACTTTGAACACGATCAAACGAGTTTGCGTAAGCTGGCGTTTAGTCCGCGTAAATTGTTAAGCCACGGTGGTTTGTTGAAGTTTGTTCACGGTGGCGAGTATCACGCATATAACCCAGATGTAATTCAGTCTCTGCAAAAAGCGGTTCGCTCCGGTGATTACAGCGACTATAACGTGTATGCGGATCTTGTGAATAAGCGTCCTGTAACGAACTTGCGTGACATGTTGGCGTTAAAAGCGAACTGCACGGCTGTTGATATCGATGACGTAGAGCCGGCAACGGATTTATATAAACGCTTTGACTCGGCGGCCATGAGTATTGGTGCGTTGTCACCTGAAGCACACGAAGCGCTGGCGATCGCCATGAACCGCTTAGGAGGCTGTTCTAACTCTGGTGAAGGCGGTGAAGATAAACTGCGTTACGGCACTGAGAAAAACTCACGTATTAAACAAGTGGCGTCTGGTCGCTTTGGCGTCACTCCACATTACTTGCGTAGTGCCGATGTGATTCAAATTAAGGTGGCGCAGGGCGCTAAACCGGGTGAAGGCGGTCAATTGCCGGGTGAAAAGGTCACACCGTACATCGCCAAATTGAGATATTCGGTGCCGGGTGTGACGCTGATTTCACCACCACCACATCACGATATTTACTCGATTGAAGATTTAGCACAGCTGATTTTCGATTTAAAACAGGTGAACCCTGATGCCATGATTTCGGTCAAGCTGGTATCTGAGCCTGGCGTAGGCACGATTGCTACAGGTGTTGCTAAAGCCTATGCCGATTTAATCACCATTGCTGGCTATGACGGTGGTACTGGCGCAAGCCCGTTAACCTCAGTTAAATATGCTGGCAGCCCATGGGAACTCGGCCTTGCTGAAACGCAGCAGGCGTTGGTCGAAAACGGCTTACGTCATCGTATTCGTTTACAAACCGATGGTGGTTTGAAAACAGGCTTGGATATCATAAAAGCGGCCATCTTGGGTGCTGAAAGCTTTGGTTTTGGTACTGGCCCTATGGTTGCTCTTGGCTGTAAGTATCTTCGCATTTGCCACTTGAATAACTGCGCAACGGGCGTAGCAACACAAGATGAGACCCTACGTGCTAAGCACTATCACGGTTTACCAGAAATGGCGATGAACTACTTTAAATTCATCGCTCAAGAAGCCCGCGAAATTATGGCTTCACTTGGCGTAACGCGCCTTGTGGACTTGATCGGGCGTACTGATTTGTTAGAAGTCATAGAAGGCAATACACCGAAACAGCAAAAACTGGATTTATCGCATTTGCTGGCGCAGCCAAAGAATATCAGTGGCCAGTCTTTGTATTGCTCAGCACCGAATACGTCGCACTATATTGGGACGTTGAATGAGGAGCTGCTAGCTAAAGCGAAAACAGCGATTGATAGTAAATCGGGTACCGCGTTAGTGACACGCGTATGTAATACCGACCGTTCAGTCGGTGGCATGTTGTCGGGCTATATTGCTTCTAAGCACGGTAACCAAGGTATGGCCGCAGACGCGGTGCGCATTGAATTGCATGGCACCGCAGGGCAATCATTTGGTGTGTTTAACGCTGGTGGTTTGGACATGACCTTGATTGGTGATGCTAATGACTATGTCGGCAAGGGCATGGCTGGTGGCCGCTTGGTAGTGCGCCCGCCTGTGGGCTCTTGTTTCCAATCACATCAAGCATCCATTATTGGTAACACCTGTTTGTATGGTGCAACAGGCGGTAAGTTGTTTGCAGCGGGCTGTGCGGGTGAGCGCTTTGCAGTGCGCAACTCGGGCGTTACAGCTGTCATTGAAGGGCTTGGCGATAACGGCTGTGAATATATGACAGGCGGTGTAGTGTGCGTATTAGGCAAAGTGGGCATTAACTTCGGTGCAGGCATGACGGGCGGTTTCGCTTACGTGCTTGATGAAGGTAAAGATTTTGATAAGCGCATCAACCCTGAGCTGGTTGAGATTGTGGCCCTTGATAACTTGGCTACACACCAAGAGCATTTACGTGGCTTGATAGCAGAACATCTTGATTTAACAGGTTCGGCGCGAGCAGAAGCAATATTAGCGAGCTTTGATTTGTACTTGCCTCTGTTTAAGCTGATTAAGCCTAAATCAAGTGATGTGAATAGTTTATTGGGCCACCGTGCCCGCAGTAGCGCAGAATTGCGTGTGCAGGCACAGTAGGAGGAAGTATGAGCCAAAATGTTTATCAATTTATTGATGTGCAGCGTGTTGATCCGCGTAAAAAGCCCATCTCAACCCGTAAGCAGCAGTTTGTTGAAATATACGAGCCGTTTTCACAAAACCAAGTCGACTCTCAAGCTGACCGTTGTTTGGATTGCGGTAACCCTTATTGTGAGTGGAAGTGCCCAGTTCACAACTACATCCCACAGTGGCTAAAGCTTATTCGCACTGGTCGTATTCTTGAAGCTGCAGAGCTGTCGCACCGCACTAATAGTTTACCTGAGGTGTGTGGTCGTGTGTGTCCACAAGACCGTTTGTGTGAGGGCGCGTGTACGCTTAATGAAGAGTTCGGTGCGGTGACCATAGGTAATATTGAAAAGTATATTACTGACACTGCGTTTGCGATGGGTTGGAAGCCTGATATGAGACACGTTGTCTGGAGCGACAAGAAAGTGGCTATTATTGGCGCTGGCCCAGCGGGACTCGGATGTGCAGATGTGTTGGTGCGTAATGGCGTCAAGCCTGTGGTGTTTGACCGTCATCCAGAAATTGGTGGCCTGCTAACCTTTGGTATTCCGTCCTTTAAGCTTGAAAAAGAAGTGATGCAGCGTCGTCGTGAAATTTTTGAAGAAATGGGTGTAGAGTTCAGACTTAACACAGAAGTAGGTCAAGATATTGAGTTACAAACCATTATTGATCAATATGATGCGGTGTTTTTAGGGGTTGGTACTTATCAGAGTATGCGCGGTAACCTAGAGAATGAAGACGCACACGGAGTGCATGACGCACTACCTTTCTTAATTGGTAACACTAATCGTGTGATGGGCTATGATGAGCATAACGACCCGTACATTGATATGCAGGGTAAACGCGTTGTTGTCTTAGGCGGTGGTGATACTGCGATGGACTGTGTGCGTACATCAGTTCGCCAACAAGCTGAACATGTCATTTGTGCATATCGTCGTGACGAAGAGAACATGCCAGGCTCAAAACGTGAAGTAAAAAATGCCAAAGAAGAGGGCGTTGAATTTATCTTCAACGTTCAGCCAAAGGGCATTGAAGTCAATGAACAAGGGCAGGTGACTGGTGTTCGCATGGTGAAAACGCAACTGGGGGCACCAGATGAAAATGGTCGTCAACGTGCGCAAGAAGTTGCAGGCTCAGAGCATGTGGTTGCAGCAGATGCCGTGCTCATGGCATTTGGCTTCAAACCACACAAAATGGATTGGCTTGAACCTTTTGGGGTTGAAATCAATGCTTGGGGTGGTATTACTGCCCCTGAGCAAGGTGACTATACGCATCAGACCACTAACCCGAAAATCTTCGCAGGTGGTGATGCAGTGCGTGGTTCAGACCTTGTGGTTACGGCAATATTTGA
The DNA here is from genome assembly GCF_049257235.1 of Pseudoalteromonas maris. Lineage (NCBI taxonomy): Bacteria > Pseudomonadati > Pseudomonadota > Gammaproteobacteria > Alteromonadales > Pseudoalteromonadaceae > Pseudoalteromonas > Pseudoalteromonas maris. The sequence goes on along the minus strand of NZ_JBMMUF010000001.1, from coordinate 223,240 downwards.
AGGCCGTAACGCAGCCGAAGGGATCATGGATTACTTAGAAGTGTGAATTCACTTCTCTAATGATTAGAAGGCGGGCACTGGCCCGCCTTTTTTGTTATCCGTAGGCGGCAATAAGCTCTTTGGCATTGGCCAAGGTTGTTGCGCTGATATTATCGCCACCCAATAAGCGTGCAATTTCATCAACTCGGCCCTGGCTACTCAGCGCTTTCATTTGCGTGTAGGTTTCATCATTAGCCACCTCTTTGGCGACGAAGAACTGATTCATGGCACTGCAGGCGACCTGAGGCAAGTGGGTAACACAGATCACTTGTGTTGACTCTCCTAATCGACGCAGCAATTTACCTACCGCTGACGCTGTAGGCCCAGAAATTCCCACGTCAACCTCATCAAAAATAAGGGTAGGGGTGGTCACGCGTTGGGCGATGATGACCTGAATAGCCAAGCTGATCCGAGACAACTCACCGCCAGAGGCCACTTTAGAAAGCGGCTGCATAGGTTGCCCTGGGTTGGTGCTGACCAAAAATTCAATGCGATCTTGCCCCAAACGCGACGGTGCACGTACAGAGTCATTGTCTAATTCAATGGCAAAACGGCCATTTTCCATCGACAACTCGTGCATACTTGTACCAATAAGCTCACTTAGGGCTGTAGCAGCATCTTGTCGGCTCTTCGATAACTCTTCACTGTGTTGTTGATATAAGGCAAGGGCATCATTTATCTCCGTGTCTAGTTGCGCTAGGCGCTCATCATCAACGCATATCGCCTCAAGACTAGCTTTAATTTCTTGGTGATGAGTAACCAGCTCTTTGGGATTGACCATGTGCTTGCGTGCTAGGCTGATTGCACTGGCCAAACGCTGATCTAGCTGCGAGAGACGCTCAGGGTCTAACTCCGTATTGTCACAATAGCCGCGCAGCTCTCTACTTGCTTCTTCTACCTGAACGCAGGCTTCGTTAAGCATGTTTGCAATACCTTCAAGCGCAGGGTCAATGGCTGCAAGTTCTACCATCGCATTGGCACTGTGTTGCAGTGCACCACTGATGGTTTGTTCATCACCCTCATACAAGGCATATAGCTGCTTTTGCGAGCCTTCAAGTAAGTGTTGAGCATGGCTTAATGTGTTGTGCTCAATTTCAATTTGCTCAAATTCGTCTTCTTCCAACGCGAATTCGTCGAGTTCTGCTACTTGATACTCCAGTAGTTGTTTTTGCGCCTGTTGCTGAGCGTGTTTGGCTTCAAGCGCTTTTAGTTCACGCTGGAGAGTTTGATAGTGGTCAAAGGCACTGGCTGTGTTATCCAAAAGTGTTTTGTGACCAGCATATTCATCAAGTAAGTGCAATTGATGGTCATTTTTCAGCAGTAACTGGTGAGCGTGTTGACCATGGATAGACAAAAGATACTGCCCCAGTTCTTTTAGTTGTGCCGCAGTTACCGCTGCACCATTAATGTAGCTTTTACTGCGCCCATTTTTGGCAATAACGCGTCGCAAAAGGCACTCGTTATCGTCACTCTCAAGCATATGTTCTTGCAGATACTGCTGTGCTTTTGGTAGATGTGTGATGTCGAAGCGAGCGCTGATATCTGCTTGTTTAGCGCCCGGTCTGACCGCGCCTGCATCGGCTCGTTCGCCTAAGCATAGAGAGAGGGCATCGATAGCAATAGACTTACCAGCACCGGTTTCACCTGTGATAGCGGTCATGCCCGCATGCCATTGGGTTTCAAGCTCGCTGACAATAGCAAAATTAGAAATTGTAAGTCCCGAAAGCATACTGTTTATCCATCCAGTTATATTTAACTGTTAATTTATACAGTGTTTTCGGTTTTTGCAAATTAATTTTTAAGCAAATTCGGCTGGTTCTTTCTGCTCAGTAGCATCGCTTGTTTGTGCGTCTTGCTCTGTCTTTTGGGCAAGCGCTTTTTCTTCGATGCTGAGTTCAGGTGTTGTCAAAGACGTAAGCAAACTAGGCAGAATTTCTTGGTAGAAGGTTTGATTAAATTCAATACCGCGATGGGGAATATCTTGCACAAATCGCTGCATACGCTGAGTCAGCCCTTCAATGTCTTGGCGCGCATCAGCTTTGGTAAATTCGCTTTGTAATGTGTTGATCACGCGATCGGTGATGTACTCGAGATACTCGAGTTTTTCGGGCGTTTTGTTTTGCACTACAAAGAAATTTGAGCAAATTGCGTTGATAGTTGTGGTGTTTTTCGGACGCAGAATTCTCGCGCTTGCATAGTCGCTGATCACCGCAGAAAAACGTTGTTGGATCGCTTTTACGCGATTGTTAAATGCTCGGCGCTGCGCTTCACGTGCTTTTTCTCTGTTGCGCTCAACAATAATGTACAGGCCAAGTAAGGCTATAAGAAGGATCAGAGTGAGAATTACTACCAAAGCCATAACCAATACTGCGTTTCACCGTGACTATTTAATAGCGCTATTTTTATGTAATTGGCACATTATTGCAATTAATAAAATAGGTGTTTTTCACACTCACGTCTAAGGTGCTGTTTATATTTGTAGTTTGCTTTTGCATCAGAGCTCAGTACAGTCGAGAGCCCCAATTTAGCTTTTGTCTCAATACGTTATAGTAAGAATAATCTGTTGGGTGAATGAGCCTTAGCGGTTTTTCAGCCTTTTTTATGACCACTTCGTCGCCAGGTAAAGTTGCCAATACCACATGACTGTCGCAGCTTACTTGAAGGCTATCAGTATTCTCTAAAGACAGCTGTAAACGAATAATACTGTCACTGTCTACCACAAGAGGGCGGCTAGACAGGGTATGGGGAAACATTGGCACTAGCGCCATGGCATTGAGGCCAGGGGTGAGAATAGGACCACCACCGGAGAGCGAATAGGCGGTTGACCCTGTTGGCGTCGATACGATTAAACCGTCAGATTTTTGTGAAAACACAAAGTCATCATTGATAAAGCATTCGAACTCTATCATGTGAGCAACCTTGTCAGCGTGAAGCACGGCTTCATTCATCGCTGAGTTAGCACTTTTAAGTTCTGCATGGCGAAATACTTCCACTTCCAATAAGAAGCGCTTTTCTTCAATGTACTTACCGCTGAGCACTTGTTCGAGTGCTGCTTCGAACCCATCTGGATTTAAGTCTGTTAAAAAACCTAAGTTGCCGCGGTTTACACCAATTACACCAACATTAAAGCGCGCTAGCACCCGCGCAGCGCCAAGCATATTCCCATCACCGCCAACCACAATCGCTAAATCAGCTTTTTCGCCAAGCTCGACGAGGTCTACTAGCGTTGCCTCTTCAGGGTTCGCCAACTGACCACCGTAATGGCGCTCAACAAGCACGTCATAACCTAAAGCTTGCAAAAAGGCGTAAAGGCGTTGTAATGTCAGCGCCGCGCCTTCGTGATTTGCTTTACCGATTAAGCCAATTGTTTTAAATGGAGCGCTCATATCTGTGCCATGTGTAATCTAACTCTCTATAGATTAACGCAAAAATGGTGGGGTTGAAACTGAGGCAAAGAGCCTAAATTATAACAATATGAAATTATCTCCACGTGATGAGCAGATTTTCTCTGCTGTAATGAGTTTATACTGTGACGGCCAAGGGCTACCGGTCGCTTCGTCGCGCATTGCCAAACAAAAAGGGATGGCAGTGTGCAGTGCCACAGTGCGCAACGCGATGGCGCGCCTAGAAAAACTCGGTTTACTCTACTCGCCGCACACTTCTGCCGGGCGGATCCCAACTCAAGCAGGGTTCAATCTGTGGTTTGAGTCCTATTTTCAACTCCAGCAACTTGGGCAATACTGGCAGCCACCGCAAGCCAAGTTAGTTGAGTTTGCTCATCATTTGGCACAGCGTTATAAGGTGTGCTGTTGCGTGGGGCTGCCGCAAGTGAGTTCACAAGTAGTGTTTAGGGTTGAAGTACTTGATTTTGACCGTGAACATTGGTTGGTGTTACTCCTCGATCGCCAAGGTCAGGGACACAATATTCTGATCACCAAACCCTTAGAGGCAAATGATGAAATTCGTTATCAGTTTGCCACCTGGTTAAACTCAGTGTTTGCACAGCAGAACCTCATTGAGGGTATGCATAGAATGAAAGCGATGAGTCGAACAGCCCCGTATTTTTGCCATGGTTCACTGGCACAATGGACGCGCGAATTAGCGAGTAAGTTAGGTAGTGACAACAGTATTGTCGTGGGTGAAAACAACCTGTATACCTACGCCCAACCTGAGCAAGAATTTAATATTGGTGTGCGCTTTTTGCACATGATTGAGGACAAGTTAGCGTTTCGCAACGGCGTGTCTGTACTCTTTGGCGACGAGTTATCACATCAAGGGTACGAACCTTTTTTAGTCTTTAGTTTGGCCTATTTCGCAAATCACGAATATCAGAGTCGATTTTGCGTAATTTTGCCAAAGTCAGCGCCAATTGAGGCAATCATTCAAGAATTTGCACAAATCGGTGATGTAGACTCTTGAATCGAGAAAATCCACCCCCATAATGATTCGCAGTTACGCAGTTTTTGGAGAATAGAATTATGTCTGAGCAACAACAGACTAACGAACACGAGCAAGAAACAGTAGAAGCGCAAGCTGAGCAGGTGCAAGAAGAACAAACACCTGAGCAAGAACAAGAGCAAAGTGTTGAAGCAGAACTAGCCGCTCTGCACGCTGAGTTAGAAGCTGCTAAGCAAACTATTGAAGACCAGAAAGACAGTGTTGTACGTGCAGCTGCAGAAGTTGAAAACATTCGTCGCCGTGCAGCACAAGACGTTGAAAAAGCACATAAGTTTGCACTTGAGAAGTTTGCGAACGAGCTACTCCCTGTCATTGATAACCTTGAACGCGCTATCGAATTTGCCGACAAAGAAAACGACGCAATTGCTCCTGTAATTGAAGGCATTGAAATGACAGCGAAAAGCTTTGTTGATGCTGTAGCCAAGTTCAATGTTGAAGTTGTAAACCCGCAAGGTGAAGCTTTCAATCCTGAGCTACATCAAGCGATGAGTATGCAACCGAGCGAAGACGTTGCACCTAACACTGTTTTAGCAGTGATGCAAAAAGGCTACACGTTAAACGGCCGTCTACTTCGTCCAGCGATGGTCATGGTGTCTAAGGCTCCATAATCAGCTATTTGTGATTAAATGAGAAATGCCCACTTACGAGTGGGCATTTTTTTTGTGATGCCACAGTTGTGCTACGACTGTGAGAATGACTGCGCTGAACATCATAGTGGAGAAGGTTATGGCATTTTCAGGATGAACGAGCGCTAAAATCGGCCCTACAAATGCACCACTACCGAATCTTAGTGTACCAATCACCGCTGTTGCGGTGCCTGAATTACGTTCGAATTCCATTAAAATAAGCGCATCTGCGTTTGAGGCGATGATCCCCAAACTCATCATCAACGGTGCGATACTCCATACAATGTAATACAACGACATTTCCAAGGTACTCACTAGCATCAAGGCGCTGGCACTCACTATCGCTAATGTGAGCCCGTAAAACAGCATTTTTCGTGAGCCCACTTTGGGCACGACACGGGTATTAATAAAATTACCCAACATGAGCGCTATCACGTTAAACGCGAAAAGCACGCCAAATAACTGTTCAGAGACTGAAAAATAGTCCAGATATATGAAGGGCACGGAGGTTAAAAAGCAAAAGAATGCAAACGACACCAACATTGAGCTAAGAATGTCTGCTCGTGCTTTAGGCTCGCTTAAAATGACCCCATAGCTCTCAAAAAACAGTTTCAAGCCGCGTTTTTCACTGCGGTAAATCGGGATATCTATGAGGTGCTTTTGCACCCAAGCTAAAATAAATAGCGCGTAGAATCCCAACACCAAGAAGATCACCTGCCACTGTGCCAAGCCCATAATGAGTGAGCCGATACTAGGTGCCGCCAGCGGTGCGACCATCATGATCATTGATACATAGCTCATGCCTTTGGCAGTGTTTTGTTGGTATATATGGCGAATTATGCCGGGTACGACTACTGTAGCAGCAGCCCCGGTGAATGCTTGGAGTGCCCTTAGCCCCCAAAACAGATAGATATCTTGGCAAAATGCCAATGCAATTGAGCACAGAGCAAATAACCCAAGACCAATGCGCGCTAACCGGCGTCGACCCATTTGATCGGCGATGGGGCCGAAGAACAGCATTCCCAGTGCATATCCAGCAAGATATACGCTCAATGAGATCTGCACCTGGGGCATGGTTGCGCCCAAGTCATTAGCAATTTGCACCATGGCAGGTAAATACATATCAACAGCTAGCGGCGTAATCGCGACTATGCTTGCCAGCAGGGGCAACAGTAAACGCCGACTGGGCGTTCTTCTTTCTTCCATGGACATAGACAAATAATCTTCTAAATTTGATGAAGTGCAGAGTCTAAGCGAGCGCACAGATGAGTGTGAAAAGTGTATTCAGGCTTAGATAATCACTATAGCATCAGTTTAAAATGCACAGTAGCGATATGAGATTAACTTTATGTTAATTATCAAGCTTTAACATCTGCTAGGCGAGGAAAGCTTGGTTTGTTATCCTAGACAAAACAGAAGCAAATTGGGAACAAAAATGAAAAAAGTAGTGTTAGCGTTAGCGGCCGCCGCCGTGATTGCAGGATGTAAAACGTCACCAACAGGGCGCACGCAAGTCACCTTGTACTCCGATAGTCAAATGAGTCAGTTGGGTGCGGCTAGTTTTGCAGATATGAAACAAAAGCAAAAAATTAATACTAATAGTGCTACCAACGCATACGTTCAATGTATTGCAGATGCAGTGATCTCAGTGTTGCCACAAAAATATGCACAACAGCAATGGGAAGTTGTGGTGTTTGAAGAAGATTCCGCCAATGCCTTTGCCTTACCAGGTGGTTACATAGGCGTGCACACAGGGCTGTTAAAAATTGCTAAAAATCAGGACCAATTAGCAAGTGTCATTGGTCACGAAGTAGGCCATGTGATCGCAGAACATTCAAATGAACGAGCATCACAAAGTCAGATGTTGCAAACCGGTATGCAGCTAGGCGCTGTGGCAATGGATATGGGTGAGATTGGCTATCGCAATGAAATTATGGCGGCATTGGGCTTAGGCGCACAGTATGGCGTGGTGTTGCCATTTAGCCGTACTCATGAAAGTGAGGCGGACGAAGTGGGGTTAGAGCTCATGGCAAAAGCTGGCTTTGAGCCTCAGCAATCAGTGGCACTTTGGCAAAATATGGCGCAAAGCGGGGGCGCGACGCCACCCGAATTTTTGTCTACCCACCCATCACCTTCGAGTCGAATTAATGACTTACAAAAACGCATGGCTAGTGCCAATGCACTCTATCAAGACGCCTACAATAAGGGTAATCGACCTCAGTGTCGCTAATGTAGGAGATAACAGTGCTCAGACGATGGGTCATCACTGCGCTGCTCTTAGGAGCAGCGTTCACCTTAGATAGCTTATTGGCGGTACCGGTGTTTGGTGTGCAATGGTATAGCCCTGAGTTTATGGCGAGTATCATACCGACATTTAACCTCATTAAGTTATTAGTGATGGCCATCATTACTGGGTTTTTATGGTGGGCAGTACCAAAACTGAACTGCACGCCCTTTGCGACTATGGCCATGCAGTTTGTTGCTTTGATGTGTGCTGTGCATGTGCTGTTGTTGTTCGCTGGGCGACAAAGTGTGATAGACACGCGAGTAAACTATCAATCTGTTGGTCAATTTACGGTAATGACCTCGCAAGAACAGCAAATAAAAACACACACTGTTTATTTACTGTGTAAAGAAACACTGGGCTTCTATTCACTTATTGAATTAATGCGCCGTCCATATTTTGAAGGGGCGTATGTGGCAAAGAAGGGTGAGCAATGGTACTTTTTTTCAAGCGAACCCTATGCTTTGGCAGATGCCAGTAATGTGCAGTTAGCGTGTAAATAAAAAAGGTGAGCACTTGCTCACCTTTTTTGTTCTGTGTAACACAGGTGTATTAAGCTCGGCTAATGAACTTGCTCTCAGCGGTGTTAATTTTGATTTTGTCGCCACTTGAGATGTGCTCAGGCACTTGTACAACTAAACCCGTTGTAAGTGTTGCAGGCTTGGTACGCGCACTGGCTGATGCACCTTTGATAGACGGAGATGTGTCTGCAATTACCAACTCAACACTTGACGGTAAATCTACAGAAACAGGACGCCCTTCAACAAGCACAGCTTGAACACCTTTGGTTGACTCATCAATGAACAATAGTTGCTCAGCGATGCTGTCTTTGTTTAGGTGGTAAGGTGTATAGTCTTCTTCGTCCATAAAAATGTATTCATCACCATCTACGTATGAAAACATCACCGGACGGCGTTGCAGATCCGCCAAGTTTAAGTTGTCTTCAGCTTTGAAGGTTTCGTCAACCTTCCCGCCGTCTACGACATCGTACATACGCATACGGTATAAGCTGCCACCTGCGCGACCTTGAGGCACAGAGCGCTCAATATCACGGACAATCATTACACGACCGTTATAATCAATCGCAGCATGTTTTTTAATTTCGCTAGCCTTAGGCATAGTCTTACTTCCTTTAAATTTTGTCGGCCTTAACTTACCTGATCAAAAGGTCCAAGCCAAGTGGATTTGCGGCACAGATTCAGTTGTGTTGGTACCCAGTTTGTTATGCCAATATTGCCACTCGACACCTAGCATTAAGGTTTGCTCTGGCATATCAAATGCGTGACCCATGTCCCACTCAAGGATTGGCTGCGCCAAAATCCAGCTTTTCACTTTGCCACCAAGTTCGTTTTCACGCTCATCGATGTACTCAACGTGGCCAGTAAAGTAGAACTTTTGTTCACCAAGGCTAAATGGCGCGCCCCATGCGAGGTCTATCATCCAGCTATCGGTTTCTCTCGGCGCACCGCCTGAGCTAATACCATCGTTATCATCAATATACGCAGTCACAAGGGTTGAGACGAAATCAAAGCCTTCTACTTGCCAGTCGAATTTGATACCAGGAAGGTATTTCATCACATTGGCATCGCCAGCAGCATTAAAGCCCATGACGAAACCAACATCTTTAATAGGGCCTAGTTGCGCTTTGTTGCCACTGATTTTGCTGTAGCTAAAGTTGGTGTACCACTCACCATAGAAATCGCTGTCTTGATAGCCATCTTCAACATCATCATTAAGAATATCGATGAAGAAAAAGTTATCGCCTAGGCTGTATGCTGAAGCGTGTTGCAACGAAAAGTTGCTGGTGTTGGCTTCAGCTTTAGTGAATGGGTTTTTAAACTCACCGTAATTAACGTGCAGTTGAGTTTTACTCCAGGTTGCAGCCTGAGCGCTGCCCACAAGTGCGCTTGCAGCAATTGATGCCGCAGCAAATACAGATGATTTATTGAATGTCATATCAAGATTTTAAATATAAGGAAAGTCGGTACGAATTATAGCAGATGGCGACTTGGCGCCGCCACTGCTCAAAAGAATTCAATGAATTTGGAGTGTTAGACTTTATGGCGACGTAAAATGATGATCGCCACCGCAGTAACAGCCAAGATGAAGCAATAAAATGCAGAGGTTGATACTTCCCACGGACTAATACTAAATGTTGCGCCCAACAGCAGTGCTTGCGCGCCATAAGGTAGAGCACCTTGCATCACACACGCGAAGATGTCGAGTAGACTCGCAGAGCGTTTTGGAGAAATATCACCATCTTCAGCCAGCTTTTTAGCCACAGGTCCTGCAACAATAATAGACACAGTGTTATTAGCGATGCACAGGTTTGAGGTCATTACTAACAACGCGATACCTATCTGATCAGCGACTTGACGGTTAAATTTGGCAATCAATTTAGTGAATGCTTGAATTTTGCGCGCTAGGAAATCAAGGCCACCGCCACGGCGAATGAATTCAGACAACCCGCCGATAAACATCGATAGCAAAAATATTTCCTGCATATTGGCAAAGCCCGTATACACATCTTTGACAAAGGCAGCTCCTTCGTACGCGCCTGTAAAGCCCATCAATGCAGCAAATAAAATACCACTGAAAAGCACAACAAACACGTTTAAGCCCATGACCGCCAGTACCAAAATGAAGAAGTAAGGCAGTATTAATAGCCAGTCAAAGTCGCTCACTTCAACGGCTTGTGGCTCAGGCGTTAAGTACACAAGTAAGGCAACCGTAAGCGCAGCAGCCGGAAGTGCAATTTTTAAGTTCTCACGGAATTTATCTTTCATCTCACAGCCTTGGGTGCGAGTTGAAGCGATGGTCGTGTCAGAGATAATAGATAAGTTGTCTCCAAACATGGCCCCAGAAACAATGGTGCCTGCCATCAGTGCTGGGTCAATGCCCGTTTTCATCGATACAGCGAGCGCGATTGGCCCAATTGCGCCAATGGTTCCCATAGATGTCCCCATGGCCGTTGACACCACCGCGGCAATTAAAAATAAGCCAGGTAATAAAAAGCTCGGCGGAATAAAGGATAAACCAGCGTTAACAATCGCGTCCACGCCACCCGTTGCTGTGGCAACGGCTGAGAATGCACCTGCGAGTAAATAAATAAGGCACATAGTAATAATGTTGCTGTGACCTGCGCCGCGCACAAACGTTTCTACTGAGTCATTGATGCTTTGCTTACTGACTAAAAACGCGATAAAAATCGCCGGCAAAATCGCTACGGGCGCAGGAAGTTGGTAAAACGCATAATCGACGCCTTGCGCTTGCAAGTACAGACCAGTACCAAGAAAGAGTGCAACGAAAGTAAGTAGTGGGAGGAGCGAGAGTTTCGCTGTTGTAGCGTTAAAGTTAGGCTGCATGAATACCTCAAATAAAATCACCAACAGCCAAAAACTTCTTTTAGCTGCATTTATTACGTAATGACCGCAACACCTCGTCATCACACGCGCCCGCAAGCCAAAGACCAAATCGGCGCCAATTCGGGAAGTTTAAACGTATGGATGGCTAAAGTCTATGGTGATGATGTAATTGTTATAGTTTTTCATTTTGTAGCATAAAAAAGCAGCAACATCTAATGCGCTCACAATACCCCATTGACTAAAGTGAAAAACATTGAGGGTCATGAATTTAATCACAGGTTAGTTGCTCGCGCCCTGCGCTTATCTGCGATAGCATTGGCACTATAAGAATATGAACTAATATTTGAGGATTACTATGAGTGTTGGATTGGGGATACTGGGTGCCAATGGTCGAATGGGGCAGGCGCTATTAGAGGCAGGCAATGCGCAAGAAGATAGCCACTTAGCAGGCGCATTTGTACGCGCGCACTCACCATTAGTTGGGCTACCTGTAAACACTTTAGTTAAAGGCTTAGCAGATCACGCTTTGACGTTTACGAGTTTAACCGACACTAGCTGTGCTGATGTACTCATTGATTTCACCCTGCCAGAGGGGATGTTAAATCATCTGGATATTGCGGTGGCTAATAATATTCCAATGGTCATTGGCACAACAGGGTTGGATGATGCGCAAATGCAGCGTTTGCATGAAGCAGCAAAGCATATCCCAATTGTGTTTTCACGTAACTACAGTGTGGGCATCAATCTATTACTTGATTTGGTGCAAACGGCGGCAACCAAACTTGGGGATGATGTCGATATTGAGATATTTGAGGGTCATCATCGCCATAAAATTGATTCGCCATCTGGGACGGCACTGGCGATTGGTGAAGCAATCGCCCATGCCAAAGGGTGGCAACATGATGACGTGGCAGTTTATGAACGCTCACAAAGTGAGCAGGCTAAAAGCCAAAAGGAAATCGGTTATTCGGTGCTTCGAGGTGGTGATATTGTTGGCGAACACACAGCTTATTTCGCATTAATGGGAGAAAGGCTTGAATTAACACACAAAGCAAGCTCTAGAATGACCTTCGCGCGAGGCGCTGTTAGGGCTGCAAAGTGGGTGCAAAATAAACAAGCTGGCTTTTATACCATGCAAGATGTGCTTGATTTGGGCTAGTAAATGTGCATTTTTGAGAGTTTGGTGCTTTTTTTGAGTTAAAGGTGCTGTTTTTAGCGTTTATTGATTTTTAATTAGATCTTTGACCTACTCTCGTGTAGAATATCGCCAATTTGCCAAAATTTCATATCGCGTTAATTAAAACGCGCTAAACGGGTAGTAAATCTGTCGCAATTTTACTCCCGTTTTTTACTGTTAGGAGGTTAACTTGACTAAATCCGCTCTGTTAGTCCTAGAAGACGGCACAGTGTTTCGCGGTACTGCAATCGGCGCTGACGGCATGTCAGTAGGCGAGGTAGTATTCAATACGTCGATGACTGGTTATCAGGAAATTCTTACTGATCCATCATATGCGGAACAAATCGTAACCCTGACTTACCCGCACATTGGTAACACGGGCACTAACAGCGAAGACGAAGAAGCTGGAAAAATCTGGGCAAAAGGCCTAGTGATCCGCGATTTGCCACTGCTAGCGAGTAATTTCCGTAATGAACAATCATTGAGTGATTACCTTAAGGAACGCAACATTTTAGGTATCGCTGATATCGATACACGTAAGTTGACGCGCATCCTTCGTGATAAAGGTGCTCAAAATGGCTGTATCATTGCTGGTGATGACATTGACGAAAGCAAAGCTTTGGAAGCTGCAAAAGCGTTCCCTGGCTTAAAAGGCATGGATTTAGCCAAAGTAGTTTGTACTGAGTCATCGTTTGAATGGCGTGAAACAAGCTGGACATTAGGCGAAGGTTTCAAAACCCTAGCGCCAGAAGATGAAAAATTCCACGTTGTTGCTTATGACTTCGGTGTGAAGCGCAACATCTTACGCATGTTGGTTGACCGTGGCTGTAAGCTCACAGTAGTTCCAGCGCAAACAAGTGCAGAAGAAGTGCTGGCGCTTAACCCAGACGGTATCTTCCTTTCAAATGGCCCTGGTGACCCAGAACCATGTACTTACGCGATTGAAGCGATTAAAACCTTCCTAGAAAAAGATATTCCAATTTTCGGCATCTGTCTTGGTCACCAGTTATTGGCACTGGCCTCAGGTGCGAAAACAGTAAAAATGAAGTTCGGCCACCACGGTGGTAACCACCCGGTTAAAGACCTTGACCGCAATGTTGTAATGATCACAGCACAAAACCACGGTTTCGCGGCGGACGAAGCAAGCTTGCCTGAGAATCTTCGTGCTACGCACAAGTCTCTGTTTGATGGCACATTGCAAGGTATTCATCGTACCGATAAGCCAGCGTTTAGCTTCCAAGGTCACCCTGAAGCAAGCCCAGGCCCACACGATGCAGCGCCACTGTTCGATCACTTTATCGAACTAATGCAAGCGCAATCTAACTAATTTGAGACCGGAGTAAAAATGCCAAAACGTAATGATATTCAAAGCATTCTTATCTTAGGCGCGGGTCCGATTGTAATCGGTCAGGCCTGTGAGTTTGACTACTCAGGTGCTCAAGCCTGTAAAGCGCTTAAAGAAGAAGGCTATCGTGTTATTCTTGTTAACTCGAACCCTGCGACAATCATGACTGACCCAGAAATGGCAGATGCGACGTACATCGAGCCAATTCACTGGGAAGTTGTTGAAAAAATTATTGAAAAAGAAAAGCCAGATGCAGTGCTACCAACAATGGGTGGTCAAACTGCATTGAACTGTGCGCTTGATTTAGACAAGCACGGTGTGTTGGCAAAACACGGTGTTGAGCTAATCGGTGCAACTGCGGATGCAATCGACAAAGCGGAAAACCGTGAGCGTTTCGACGCGGCAATGAAAAATATCGGCCTAGAGTGTCCGCGTGCTGAAATCGCACACTCAATGGAAGAAGCGCACGACGTGCTTTCACGTATTGGCTTCCCATGTATCATTCGTCCTTCTTTCACCATGGGTGGCACCGGTGGTGGTGTTGCTTACAACATGGAAGAGTTCGAAGAAATCTGTACTCGTGGTCTAGATTTATCACCAACCAATGAGCTTCTTATTGACGAAAGCTTACTCGGTTGGAAAGAGTACGAGATGGAAGTTGTTCGCGACAAAAACGACAACTGTATCATCGTGTGTTCGATTGAAAACTTCGACCCAATGGGCGTACACACAGGTGACTCAATCACTGTAGCACCAGCACAAACCCTAACAGATAAAGAATACCAAATCATGCGTAATGCCTCGATGGCAGTACTGCGTGAAATCGGTGTTGAGACAGGTGGTTCAAACGTTCAGTTTGGTGTGTGTCCAAACACAGGCCGTATGGTTATTATCGAGATGAACCCACGTGTATCTCGCTCATCAGCACTTGCGTCAAAAGCGACGGGTTTCCCAATCGCAAAAATCGCGGCGAAACTTGCTGTAGGTTACACGCTTGACGAGCTACAAAACGATATCACAGGTGGTGCAACGCCTGCATCGTTCGAGCCATCGATCGATTATGTTGTAACTAAGATCCCACGCTTCAACTTTGAGAAATTTGCTGGCGCAAATGACCGTCTAACGACGCAAATGAAGTCAGTGGGTGAGGTGATGGCGATTGGCCGTAACCAGCAAGAATCACTGCACAAAGCACTTCGCGGCCTAGAAGTGGGCGCGACAGGCTTTAACCCAATCTTACCTGTAGGTGAGAAGGGCGCTATTGAGAAGATCACCCGCGAACTTCGAGAGCCAGGCGCTGAGCGTATCTGGTACATTGCTGATGCAATGCGCCACGGTATGAGCGTTGAGGACGTATTCAATTTAACTAAGGTTGACCGTTGGTATCTAGTTCAAATCGAAGACATCATCAAAGATGAGCAACAGATTGAAGAAGTTGGTTTTGCGGGTCTTACTGAAGAATTCTTGCGTCGCTTGAAGCGCAAGGGTTTTGCGGATGCGCGTATTGCAGAGCTTGCAGGTGTGTCTGAAGCAGAAATCCGCAAGAAGCGTCACCAGCTTGAAATCCTGCCTGTATACAAGCGCGTAGACACGTGTGCGGCAGAATTTAGCTCAGATACAGCATACATGTACTCAAGCTATGATGAAGAGTGTGAAGCGGCGCCGTCTGACAAAGAGAAAATCATGGTGATCGGTGGTGGTCCTAACCGTATCGGTCAAGGTATCGAATTTGATTACTGTTGTGTACACGCGGCGCTTGCGATGCGTGAAGATGGCTATGAAACTATCATGGTTAACTGTAACCCTGAGACGGTTTCTACTGACTACGACACATCTGATCGCCTGTTCTTTGAACCAATCACGCTTGAAGACGTACTTGAAATCGTGCGTGTTGAAAAGCCAAAAGGCGTAATCGTGCAGTATGGTGGTCAAACACCACTTAAACTTGCACGTGAACTAGAAGCGAACGGCGTGCCAATAATTGGTACTTCTCCAGATGCAATCGACCGTGCAGAAGACCGTGAGCGTTTCCAGCAAATGGTTGACCGTTTGAACCTACTTCAGCCTGAAAACGCAACAGTAACTTCGCTTGAAGAAGCAGTTGCTAAGTCTAAAGAGATTGGTTTCCCACTGGTTGTGCGTCCTTCTTACGTACTCGGTGGTCGTGCGATGGAAATCGTTTACGATGAAGACGACTTACGTCGCTACATGACAGAAGCGGTATCTGCTTCTAACGAAGCGCCAGTCCTGCTTGACCGCTTCTTAGACGATGCCATTGAAGTGGACGTTGACGCTATCTGTGACGGTACTGACGTTATCATCGGCGGTATTATGGAGCACATCGAGCAAGCAGGTGTTCACTCAGGTGACTCAGCATGTTCACTACCAGCACATAGCCTTAGCCAAGAAATTCAAGACGTTATGCGTGAACAAGTACGCAATATGGCCCTTGAACTTGGTGTAGTAGGTTTGATGAATACTCAGTTCGCTGTAAAAGATGGCAAGGTTTTCCTTATCGAGGTTAACCCTCGTGCTGCGCGTACTGTGCCGTTCGTATCAAAAGCAACCGGTGTTGCGCTGGCTAAAGTAGCGGCACGTTGTATGGCGGGTCAATCATTGGCAAGCCAAGGTGTAACTAAAGAAATCATTCCTCCTTATTACAGCGTAAAAGAAGTGGTACTTCCTTTTGCTAAGTTCCAAGGTGTTGACCCGATCCGTGGCCCTGAAATGCGCTCAACGGGTGAGGTAATGGGTGTGGGTGATACGTTTGCTGAAGCATTCGCTAAAGCCCAGCTTGGTGCAGGTAATGCTTTACCACGTGGTGGTCGCGCGTTACTATCGGTTCGAAATGGTGACAAAGCACGCATCGTTGAGCTTGCTAAGACCATGATCGAATTAGGTTTTGAACTAGACGCAACATCAGGTACCGCTGCGGCACTTGAAGATGCAGGTATCGCAGTTCGTCGCGTAAACAAGGTATTTGAAGGTCGTCCTCATATCCTTGACCGCATCAAGAACGGTGAGTACAGCTACATCGTAAACACCACAGAAGGTCGTCAAGCAATTGAAGACTCAAAAGTGTTACGCCGTGGCGCGCTAATGCATAAGACTAACTACACAACAACACTCAATGCTGCCTTTGCTAACTGTACAGCAAACACAGCAGATGACCGTGGTAGTGTGTCGTCAGTTCAAGAGTTACACCAACGAGTTAACTAAGCGATTGAGCCGCAGCACAGCGCTGCGGCTTGCTGCTAATGGGAAAATTATGCAAAAGATTCCAATGACTACACGTGGTGCAGAGTTACTGCGTGAAGAGTTAAACGAATTAAAAACTGTCACTCGTCCAAAGATCATCGCTGATATTGCTGAAGCGCGTGAACACGGTGACTTAAAAGAAAATGCTGAATACCATGCGGCTCGTGAGCAACAGGGGTTCTGTGAGGGACGTATTCAAGAAATTGAAGCGAAATTGTCTAACGTACAAATCATCGACGTCACCAAAATGCCTAACAATGGTAAGGTTATTTTTGGTGCAACAGTGACGATTGTGAACGTAGATACCGATGCAGAAGTAACGTATCGCATCGTTGGCGATGACGAGGCAGATATTAAGAGCAACTTAATCTCTGTAAACTCGCCTATCGCACGAGGCCTGATTGGTAAAGAAGTAGATGATAGTGTAAACATCGATACCCCAAATGGTACGGTGGAATATGAGATCATCGAAGTAGAGTACATTTAATCTGTATTTGGCTTTATTGAATTTGAAAACCCGCCTAACGGCGGGTTTTTTTTATGGCTTTAGCTTTGAACTACTGAAATTCCTAGCTGTGTAGATAATTACTCCGTCAGATAAATTTTTCTGGGCTATAACTTATTGTGAGTCAGGCTAAAGCCTGAAAATTTTTGTCATGACGTCTATTGCAGGTTAGAGAAAATATGTGCGTATTTCTGCTCGTAACTAATTCACCAAGCACACATAAAAAAGCCTCACTTGCGTAAGGCTTTTTTGGTTGGGATAAATATTTAGGTACTTAACTTTGCTGCTTTGCTTCCGGTATTGCCTCTACTTTCGGCGCTTTACCGAAAAGCTTACGTATACCGCGTTTGGCGTCTTCCAAAGCTACGTACTGGCAAGGAATTAACACGAGTGTAATCACAGTCGCAAACAAGACACCGAATGCCAATGATACAGCCATTGGGATAACGATTTGTGCCTGTAGGCTTGTTTCCATGATAATAGGCACAAGACCGATAAAGGTTGTGGCAGAGGTAAGGATAATCGCCCTAAAGCGTTTACAACCTGCTTCTACTACCGCCTGTTTGATGCTAATACCTTCTGCGCGCGCTTTATTCACATAATCCACCATCACTAGCGAGTCGTTTACAACCACACCTGCTACGGCAATGATACCGAAGAACGATAAGCTACTCATGGTCATACCCATGACTACGTGACCGTAGATTGCACCGACAATACCAAATGGAATGACCGACATAATCAACAGTGGTTGTGAATATGAGCGCAGTGGAATGGCCAATAGTGCGAAGATGATCATCAGTGACAATACTAGATCACGGATTTGCTCAGCGACGCTGTCCATTTCTTCTTGTACTCGTCCTGAGACGCTACTTTGAACGCCAGGGTAGTTTTTAAGTAGTGATGGTAGGTATTCATCGCGTACTTCTTTGGCAATTTCAAAAGGCTGGGCTTGGTTAGTATCAACAGACGCCCAAACATTGATAGTGCGTTTAGAGTTTTCGCGGCGAATACGGTTCACGCCGTCAACAAGGTTCACTGTGGCCACTTCTGCAAGCGGTACTTCTGCACCAGCAGGGGTGATGATACGTACATCATCAATTTCACTGATTGAGTTGCGTTCATTGATAGGGTAGCGGATCATTACTTTCAGTTCTTCACCATCACGCAAGATTCGCTGCGCTTCTAGACCATAGAAGCTAAAGTTTACTTGCGATGCTACATCGGCAAGGGTCAGGCCTAGGCTGTAAGCGATAGGTTTGAGCTCAAGCTGTACTTCGTCCGTAGCACTTTGCATTGAGTCGTTGATATCACCCACACCATTGAGGGTTGATAACTTTTCTTTGAGCTTGTTGGCCACTTCTTTAAGCTGTTTGGCATCAGAACCCTCAAGGCGGAAGCTGATATCACCATCATCACGACCACCACCATTCATGATGCTATCGTTGATTGTCATTGATTTTAGACCTGGTAGTGGCGGCATGTTATCGCGCCACAATGCACTCAATGCAAAGGTGTCCATGGGGCGTAGGTGTGGTTCAACAAGCACCATCATTAATCGCGCATTCGTGCGTCCTTGCATGTTTAAAGAAATATCTTTAACCATTGGCACGCCGTACTGTTGCTCGATTACTTTTTCTACATCCATGACTACTTGCTCAATTTTCTTCGCAGTTTCTAATGTTGCTTGCTCAGAAGAAGCAAGGTTCATTTCAATACGAATGCTTGGGAAGTCATGTGGGATTTTTGGGTTAGCGATAAATTTAATTAGGCCGCCAGCGAATAAACCTGCGCTAACAATCAAAATGCCTATGAAAGTTACAATCACAGTGTAGCGATAGTGAATGCACTTAGTAACCGCAGGGCGGTAAACAGATTCGATAAAGTACTTTAAGCCTGAGTCGAATGTGTTACGTAATCTATGTAGTGGGTTACGCGGATTAGGAGGCGTATTTTTCATTGCTGCTAAGTGAGCAGGCAAAATCAGTTTTGACTCAACCAACGAGAATAATAAGCATAGGATAATAACCCCACCGATGGCCTTTGAGAATGCCGCACCTGGCCCTGTGGCGAGTGCTTGAGGTAAGAATGCAGCAACGGTGGTAAGTACACCAAAGGTAGCAGGAATGGCTACGCGTTTAACACCACGTACTACGTTATCAAGGCTGTGGCCATGCTTTTCAATTTCTGCGTGAGCTGATTCACCAACAACGATTGCATCGTCTACCACAATACCTAATACGAGGATAAAGGCGAACAGAGATGCGAGGTTGATAGTGATATCTAAGAACCCTACGGGCATGAATAAAAAGGCACCAAGGAAAGATACTGGTAATCCCATCATGACCCAAAAAGCCAAACGAATACGTAAGAACAGCGCCAGCATAAGCATAACCAAAATGCCACCCCAAAGCATGTTCTCGATCATCATATCGAGACGACCTTCGAGGTAGTAGGTTAAGTCTACCATTGGCTCAAGTTTAACCCCTTGCGGCAGCTCTGAACGTTTACGCTCAAGGTAGCCGTCCATGACATCAGCAATGTGCGTAATATCTTGATCTTTTGACGCCTTAACCTCAAAAATTAGCGAGTTTTTACCATTGTATTTTGAGTACTGTAGGCCTTCTTCAAAGCCATCGTTAATCGTGGCTACATCGCCCAAGAAAACTTGAGCGCCATCATCTAGTGTAATTAGAGGTAAGCGCTCAAACTCATCGCCACGATACGCTTGTTTCTCAACACGCATTGAGATGTAACCGTTGCTTGAACGAATTTGACCGGCAGACATATTGGCTGAGAAGCTACGCACGGCGCTGGCTATATCACGGAAGGTCAAACCATATTCACGAAGTTTGTCTGGGCTCACTTCAATGCTGATTTCGTAGTCGAGACCCGAATTAAACTCAACGAGGTTTACGTTTGGCAAGGCGCGCATTTCGTCATGGAGCTTGTTACCTAACTCCTTGAGTTCGAAATTACTCATATCCCCGTAAAGTGCGAGAATCATGACCTCTTGCGTAAACTTCTCACGGCGAATATTTGGGCGCTCCATCTCAGCTGGGAAGCTAGAGATTGAGTCGATTTGCATTTTGACTTCATCAAGCACTTCTTGTGCATCATAGTCTTCCTCTACTTCAATCCAGCTTTGTGAGAAGCTACGGTTGGAGTAAGTGATATGACGTTTAATACCTTCAAGACCTTGCAATGACTCTTCAATTTTAATGGTGATGCCTTCTTCCACTTCCTGTGGCGCTGCACCAGGGTATACCGCTTGTACACTCAACCAATTACTTTCAAACTGTGGAAATGCTTGCTTGCGAATTGAAAATGCCGTCAATATCCCGCCTACAAGGATGATCAGCATAAGCAAGTTTGCTGCAACTGGGTTGCGTGCAAACCATGCTATTAAGCCTTTTTCTCTAGTATGGGTCATGCTTAGTCCTCCTTAAGCGCAAGCTGCGTCATTGTCGATTGAGCAGGCTCATCATCAAGGCGTAGTTGCATTCCTTCAGTTGGGTACTCAAGGGCAGAGGTGATAACTTGTTGACCACTTTCTAAGCCCGCAGTGACATAGGCCATACCATCTTGTTCACGAATCACAGCGAGGCTTGAGAACACCAGTTTTGTTTCTTCGTCGATAAGGGCGATGCGGTTATCTTTAATTAAATGACTGGGTACCACAGCTGCATTGGTAATGTGTTGACCGACAATAGTGGCATTGGTGTAGGCACCAAAGCGCAGCGGTTGTACTTGCTCATAAGGGTTTTCAACATAGGCTACGAGATAAGTCATACGTGAGCGCTTATCGACAATACCTTCGTTGCGTACAATCTCACCTTGCCAAGTGTGTGTGCTACCGGCAATTTCACCCGTTAAGGTGACCTTAGCGCCTACGCCACCATCGACGAGGAACTGCATATCTTTGTTAGCAACTGGAAGGCGAACCTTTGCAATGCTAGTGGCATCGATTTGTCCAAGCATGTTACCTGGGTTTACAACACTACCTAGGCTCACTTTCTTTGCAGTGACTAGCGCATCATATGGAGCGCGAATATAGGTGCGCTCTAAGTTGCGGTTTGCGCGCTTTACTTGTGCTTGTGCAGCTTTAAACTTCGCCAGCTTTTCAGCAAGCTGAGGTTTACGTAAATACAACTCAGACGGGATGACTGCATTGGCATTGTCTTTAATACGCTGCCATTCAGTTTTGGCAACATGAGCTTGCGCTTGTTCAATTTCAAGCGCAGATTGTGCTTGTGCAAGACCTGCTTGGGCCTCAATGAGTGCAGCTTCGTAGTCATTAGGGTCGATACGTACTAATACGTCTCCCTCTTTAACAAAGCCACCTTTAACAAACTGTTCGGCAATTTCTACAACTTGGCCGGATACTTGAGCAACCAGTTCGGTTTGCTCTTGCGCCATAACTTCACCATATGAGTGAACCTGCATGGTGATATCAGTTAAATTTACTGGTGTAACCTCTACAAGGGGGGCAACCACTTCTTGTTCTTTTTTAACGGGTGGTTTTTTCATTGATGAAAACCCAGCAGCCAGTGCAATTGCCACTGCTAGAGCGCCTATTGGTAGTAATACTTGTTTTTTGCTAGCCACAATGTAGCTCCCTGTATGAATCGATGACAGCGTAATAGTAGCGATAAGGATGTTTATAGGTATGTGTAATATGTAACAAAGCATGTAATGTGTTAAAATCACGGCCTTTGTTGGCACAGGGGGGCTTTATGGATTGTCGATTAGGATGTGGCGCATGCTGCATTGCGCCTAGTATTAGCAGCCCTATACCGGGAATGCCTGAGGGCAAAAAGGCGGGTGAACGCTGTGTTCAATT
Organism: Pseudoalteromonas maris; assembly: GCF_049257235.1. NCBI lineage: Bacteria > Pseudomonadati > Pseudomonadota > Gammaproteobacteria > Alteromonadales > Pseudoalteromonadaceae > Pseudoalteromonas > Pseudoalteromonas maris. The sequence goes on along the minus strand of NZ_JBMMUF010000001.1, from coordinate 201,340 downwards.
AGACACAAATAATTTGTGTAAATTGTTTGGAGACCCATCTAGACCGAAAGTTTGTTTAGAATTTGTTGCAACAGAGGATGTATGTGGTGCAAACAATGCTCAAGCAATGTGGCGAATTACACAATTAGAGGCGCTTACGTAAGCGCCTCTTTTTATTGCACTTGTTTATTGTGCTTGCGGAGGGTAGTGACTGAGGATCTCGGCAACAGATTCTTGCACAGCTGCAGTGCGCTCTTCGGGAGTTTGGTTCTTTTTCAAACGTCCTTCATTTGCTGCTCGCCAAACCAGCTGATTACTGGCTTTGTCGATTACATCAACAACTAAAGTGCCCACTTTGTATTCTCGAGTTGTAGTTTGCACATTGTGACTAATACCCCAGTAATCCCAACGTGCACTGTATCCTGTGGAGAAAGTGTCGACATCAACTTTGCTTTCAACCGAGGCGTGATAATTCACTAAAATATCTGCGTTTGCGGCATCGGTGAAGGTCATTCCTTTTGCGGTTAGCTCATCACTGATTGCTTGGCGAACGCGACGCTCCATCAACTCACTAATTTGATAATTGGTAGCGCCTTTTGCCAATGTGGCGTTTGGGAACCAAGCGAACGTCTTATATTCTGTGAAGTTAACCGATTTGTCATAATCATAATCAGGGCTTGATGCACATGCACTCAAAAGCACAAGCAAGCTTGCGGCTAGTAGTTGTTTCATTGTTTGCTCCTTATAAACTGGGTGCAGAGTCTAATCCTGTTAGTAACATACCATAATGTTTTCAATATTAGATAAAAATGAACATGAATCGACACGTTATAATTTAGAGTAATTAGTCTTATTTTTGAAAACAAAATAAATTAAAGCTAATTACGTTTTAATGTGTTAGTCTGTCCATGCTTTGAGTTATTTCGTTTAATGTGACGGTTTTGTGCGGCTAACGCTGCATGTGCGACTAGTTAGCCAATGTGCCTTTAGTCCTGTACCTGACCCTTGCGGCAGCGACATTGGCTCAGGGAGGATAACGCCTAGTTTTAGGCAATGGTAATTTTGACTTACAGGAACAATTTAGTATGTCACAACAAGTAAGCGGTAAAGTAAAGTTTTTTAACGAATCAAAAGGCTTTGGCTTCATCGAGCAAGAAAACGGTCCTGACGTATTTGTACACTTCAGCGCAATCAATGGCTCAGGTTTTCGCACTCTAAGCGAAGGCCAGCAGGTATCTTTCGGTATCAAGCAAGGCCAAAAAGGACCAGAAGCGGAAAACGTAACTCCGGTTTAATTCCTTGTTTGCTCTTTTGACAAGAGCGAATAATGAGTGAGGCCAGCTAGGCTTCACTCTTACCTCCCCCTCCTGCGATAACATCCCTTAATAATCTTCTTTTTTGATCATTAATATATTCACTTTGATATATTTAATAACATCTATTATTATTTTATCTCCACATTTTATATATAAGAGACCACAGTGAGAGAAATCAGAGCATTTGCCAAATCGGCTTCAATTAATGAGTTAGAAAAAGCAATTAGTATTCTCAACACTGCGCTCGATAATCAGCAACAGCAAGAAAAAGCGAAACAGGAAGTTCTAAAGCTGATGAAGGAGAAAGGGCTCAGTGTGGATGACATCGTTGATGTTAAACAAGATAAACGCGCAAAGGTAGAACCTAAGTATCGCCGTGAATTTGAAGGTAAAGTTGTTGAATGGTCAGGTCGAGGTAAGCGCCCTCGTGCCTTTCAAGACGTTGACCTTACAAAATATCTTGCTAAATAATACAATGGGCCCGTTAATGGGCCCTTTATTTATGGGTGTCAGCTGTGTATACACTCAGAGACTATCAACAACAAGCGGTAGATAATACGCTTTCACATTTTCGCCGAAGCCAACGCTCGGCTGTCATTGTTTTACCTACAGGGGCTGGCAAAAGCTTGGTCATTGCTGAGCTAGCGCGTTTGGCACGTCACCCTATACTGGTACTCACTCATGTTAAAGAACTTGTTGAACAAAATGCCGATAAGTTTAAAAAAATGGGACTAAAACCCGGAATATATTCTGCAGGCCTCAATGAGAAAAATCTTTGTGAGCAAGTTACGTTTGCCAGTATTCAATCACTCGCACGCAGTATAGATAAACTTCAGCGTATATATTCACTGGTGATTATAGATGAGTGCCACCGTGTTAGTAACGACAGTGATAGCCAGTATGCAAAAGTAATCGCTGCGCTAAAAAAGCATAACCCATCGTTAAAGGTTCTTGGGCTTACCGCCACGCCATACAGACTGGAAACAGGGTGGGTATACCATCGTCACTATCATGGTTTTGTAAAGGGTAAAGAAGATGCTCCCTTTAGTGAGTGTATATACGAGTTACCACTTCGTTATTTAATCAACAAAGGTTATTTAACTAAACCTCGTGTTATTGACGCGGCGGTGACACACTATGATTTTTCGTCGTTACTGTTTGGCGGACGTCCTAGTGAGGGCGATGTAAATACTTTGCTTGCCAATTCCACACGGGCGACCAAGGCGATTATGGCCGATGTGATAGCTCAAGCTCAGACACGCCAAGGGGTCATGATATTTGCTGCGACGGTTGCGCATGCCAAAGAAATACTGTCTTACTTGCCAAGTGATGATGCGCGAATCATCGTTGCAGACACTGCAGGTAGTGACCGCGATACTATTATCAATGATTTTAAACAGCGCTCTTTTAAATATTTAGTGAATGTTTCGGTGTTAACCACTGGTTTTGACGCGCCTCATGTTGATTTTATAGCAATCTTGCGACCAACGGAGTCGGTGAGCCTTTATCAACAAATTGTTGGTCGTGGACTGCGTTTATGTGACGGAAAAAGCGAGTGTTTGGTCATTGATTACGCTGGTAATGGTTTTGACTTGCACTATCCAGAGGTGGGAGTTAAGCGACCAGATCCAAATAGTGAGCCAGTGCAAGTTATGTGTCCAGGGTGTGGTTTTGCTAATTTATTCTGGGGTAAAAAAGATGCACAGGGTAATGTGATTGAGCACTACGGTCGTCGTTGCAAAGGCTTACTTAAGGATGATGAGCAATCCCAACAATGTGATTTTCGCTTTAAGTTTAAAGAGTGCCCAGGGTGTTTTGAACAAAACGACATTGCCGCTCGGCAATGTCACAGCTGCGCTCTGCAGCTTGTTGACCCTGATGATAAGCTGCGTAAAGCCCTAAACCTAACCGAAGCACTGGTAATACGCTGTAGTGGCTTAAGCTGCGAGTTAACGGCCACGAAGAAGCTAAAAATAACGTATTATGATGAAGATGGTGCGAGCGTTGATGAACTCTATGACTTATCTAATGCCAAGGTGAAAGCATTATTTAATCGTCAATATGGCTCACGTCATCATGTAAAGGGTCTCACACAGTGGCAAAATGCGCAGCAAGTCATAGAATCACAACACTTACTGGTGTGGCCTGACTTTGTCATAGCAAAAAAATCGAAAAAGTATGGCTGGCAGATAAGCGATAAACTCTTTGACTATCAAGGAAGCTTTCGTAAAGCGAATCAAATGCATTAAAAAAGCCGAGCATAGTGCTCGGCTGATTGCTATCAGGGATTTGATACTTTAGGCGTTATCCGGCGTTGCGTCATCAAGAATGCCCCAACCATCGCCATAACCGTTATGCTTATCCGCGAGGCTTTCTAAATAGGCTTCCATGTTACAAATTAGTTCATACTGCGGCACCATGCTGACGCTAGCTTTTACCTCAAAAACACCTGTGTCAGGGCAGGTCGTTAGTTCGGTGTTTGGATTGACTTCTGCGCTGCTAAGGGCATCAACATACGATTGCGCGTGGGCTTGCTGTTCGAATAACAAAAAGAAATCTACTGTATGAACTTGTGTCAAATCGACACCCTGCGCGTGCATTTCTTGCAGTATTTGACCCGTATCATCGTCAGGAAATTGCATGGTTTTTCTCATTTAATCATTGTTGGCTGAATTGTCTAATATCTTGATACAAATAAAAAGCAGCTGAACATAAAAATTTTACTCAGACAGCTGATTGGGTACACATTACAGTGGTAAACTATGAACGAGACTATATTCAAGATGCTTGTAGAACATAAGGTTAGCAGTACTTTGTGGCAGAGCGAACCGTGGAGCAAATGAACGTTGGCCAAAATGGGACTTAAGGTGTGGCTCTGGCTTTTATTATTTTGCAGTGACTGCGCTGTTGCGGCGTGGGGTAATAGCAATGACAAAACTGGCCAACCAGCGGTAATAGCCTCTGTAGATATTAAGGGTATCGACGGTGAACTGGAGGAAAATGTAAGCCTATATCTTAACCAGCTCATCGGGGAGTATCCTACTCGTCAACTCAAACGTTACGCCACTGAACAAGTAGAATTGAGCTTGCGCGCGCTTGGGTATTACCATGCAATTGTTGATTTAAGTTTAGATAAAAGTGCACCTAAGCCACGTGTCATTGCTAACATCAAACCACTCAAACCCACTAGAATAAAATCTATAACTTATGAGCTAAAAGGCGCAGGTAAGACAGACCCTGAGTTGCTGGGCATATTGGAAACATTACCCTTACATCAAGGGGATATTCTAAATCATGGTCACTATGATGAAGCAAAAGCAAAAATAAGTGCTCAATTACTTGAGCTGGGGTATTTTGATAGCACCTGGGTACAGTCTGATTTTAAGGTCAATATGAGCACTTACAGTGCACAAGTGACCTTGATTGTGCAAACTGGTCAGCGCTATCACTTTGGTCCTTTAAACATTGCAAGCCCCACACCTGCGAGTAATTACATCCACTCTTTAACGCCGTTTGAAACGGGGCATCCTTTCAAAGCGACTTTGGTTTCACAATTTAATTTGGCGCTTTCACAAACACCTTACTTTGCCAGTGTGCGAGTTTTTGCTGATATAGCGAAAAGACAAAATCTAGAAGTGCCTATTCGCGTAGAAGTGTTACATAAACCACAAGACAGTTTTGAGATTGGTGGTGGTTACTCCACTGATCTAGGCCCAAAAGCACGATTTAAATGGTCGCGCCCATGGGTTGGAGACAATGGCCATTACTTAGAGAGCAACTTAAATGTGGCCGAGCGCCAACAAGATATCAGCGCGTCTTATACCATACCTGTAGACGACCCCAACGATGACGTGTGGCGTTTTAGCCTTGGTTACAAACTTGAAGACAATATCGATACTGATATTTTTTCTAGAACTTTGACTGGGCTACTGCAGCGTCAATGGAAAAAGGATGACGATTGGGTGCGCACGTTATTTCTGCGCAGAGAATTTGAAGAATTCCGCATTGGTGATGTGCGCCAGTCCACCCAAATGCTCCTCCCTGGAGTCAGTTATGCCAAACAGCAATCAAAAGGTGGGACTACGCCATTTTGGGGGCGCCAGTGGCTGATCAGTGCGGAGGTCGGTTCCGAGGCCCTCGCGTCTTCGACAGATATCTTTCGAGTGCAAATGCAATATGCATGGCTAAACACTTATTGGCAACGTCATCTGTTTTTCAGTCGTTTAAATATCGGGGCTATGTATGTTGATGATATCAACGATGTACCAGTGTCACTGCGATTCTTCGCAGGGGGTGATCAGAGCGTGCGTGGATATAAGTTTGAGTCAATCTCTCCTGAAGTTGAGGGGGTTAAAATAGGGGGTAAGTATTTGGTTACCGCCACCGCAGAATACAACTATCAATTTGCGCAGAATTGGCGCGGGGCATTATTCGTTGATGCTGGCACGGCAACGAACGATTTTTCTGAGGATGTGTCAGTGGGCGCAGGGTTTGGTGTGCGTTATTTAACACCAGTAGGTCCTGTGCGTATCGACCATGCGTGGGCATTGGCGACCCGTGGCAATACCACCCGCTTAAGTATTACTGTAGGCCCTGAACTATGAAGCGTATAAGTTTACTCATAGTAAAAGTGTTGCTCACATTGCTTGTTAGCCTTGCTCTAGTGTGTGGCTTTAGCGTTTTCACTTCAACGGGAAACCAAATGCTCGCAGGTGTGCTCAACCGCCTAGTGGATGGGCTCACTGTCAATCTTGAGCAAGGGCGTTTGCTCTATAACGACCCGTTTGATGTCATATACCAAAGCGATTCTTTAACACTCAATGCCAGTTCATTGCGCCTTGATTTGGCCCTACTGAATTGCGAGGGTGTGTGTATCAATAACCTCAGTGTAGAGCGCCTAGATGTGGAGCTTAAGCACATACAAGAGTCAGCTACAACAACCGATGCATCATTACCGCACACCAAGCCCTTAGCACTTAATTTACCGCGCATCACGATAAAGCAGATGAGTGCAGATGACATAAATATCATCAACGCGCAGCAAGAAATAAACGTCGATGAGTTTGCAAGCAGTATGATGGCTGAAGGTAATATGGTTATGCTCGGTCATACGTCGCTGGCAAGCTTGAGCGTTGAATTGGGGGCACAACCGGCCACAAGTGATGCGCCATTAGTGCTTGAGGCATTGCCTGATATTGCCCTACCTGTTGATGTGGATATCCAGATGCAAGGGCTTAGCATCGCTCAGATGAAGGTGCAGCAAGGTGGTCAGAAGCACCAATTTATGCAGTTTGCTTCAGCGGCTTCTATTGAAGATAAAACCATAACGGTTGATAGTTTGTCACTGTCATACCTAATCGCCCACGGGCAATCACAATCACCACAGGCGATGGCTCTCTCAATGCGTGGGAAGCTAGAGTTATTTGCTCAGAACAACCTTGATTTGCATGCAAACATTGGCGCATTTGGTGAAAAAGCGCAGGTGAGGGCGAGCGGTAGTCTGAGCGATTTATACCTTGAAGTTATTAATGAAGGGCGCTACCCAGCTCATGCACAAGGGCAAATTGCGATGCGCACTGCCCACTGGCCAATGACACTGAAAGTTGAGCAAAAAGGTTGGAATATAAATCTGCAAAATAACAACTTAGCCTTGCAGTCTGCACATATTCAATTCAATGGTACCAGTAATGACTATCGCATCGATGTTCAGGCCTTATCGCAATTAGGTGCGTATCCTGCATTGGCGAGCTCTATCGTCGCTTCTGGCTCGTTAAGTGACTTGCGTATTGATAAGGCGCAGCTCTTGAGCCGCGATAGTCACGCTCAGCTCACTGGCACAGTGAATTGGCAAAATGGTCTTGATGTTAGTTTTAGAAGTGAACTGTCGAACCTACACGCGCAATACCTAACTGACAAGGTGCGCACTGACCTTAGTGGCGAATTAAGCGGTACCTTTGCGATGGATCCCGCACAAAATTGGCAGCTCGATATTTTACCTTCACGCATTAACGGTCATATCAATGATGTGCCACTGAGCATTCATGCAGACTTTGAGTTAGATAGTACGCTGCAAGCGCAAGTGCGCCAGTTTGATGTTGTACAGGGTAATAACACATTGACTGTCAGTGGGGATGTTACTGAACAATGGCAGCTAGCGGGTAGCCTAACATTGAGTAAAGACACGCCTATCTACCAAGGGGCAAGTGCTCAAGGGGCATCAACATTTACTGTTACCGGTGAGAGAACCTCTCCTAAAGCGTCATTCAATGGGCAAATAAGCCAATTTGAGGGATTTGAGACAACAGTCGGTGAAGGGCGCTTCTCATTTGAGGGCCGATATGCTGAAAAGCCCAGCTATGAGCTCAGTATCGTATTGGATGAAATACTCGCAAAAAATCAACATATTAGGCAATTTACGATTGCTTCTGAGGGCAGTGTCGTAGCGCAGCAGACAACTGCCTTTATAGATGCAGCAATGGGCTCTATTGAGACTGCGTTTTTTAGTGAGTTTGAGCCACAGACTCAGCGTCTCGCATTGCGTCTAGAGCAATTGGATCTTGTTGCACAGCAAGAGCAAGTGACCCTGAGCGATGCGACGAGCATCAACATAGATATGGCACAGCAATCACTTGCCTCAGAGCAACTGTGTTTACAAGGCAAAACCTTGGACATGTGCATTGCACCTGCGCAGCTTAGCGCAGAGCGAGGCTCACTTAATATGCAGCTAAAACATTTTTATTTGCAGACATTAACGCCGCTGCTACCACCCACATTAAAGCTTGACGGCATCACATCTGGTCATGCGTCCGTTATGTGGCAACAAGCCCAACCCTTGCAAATTGATGCACAGATTACGACACAGGAGCTTAAAGGAAAAGTACAGTATGGTGAGCAAGTACTTACCTATCCAATTGAAAATGCGTCGTTGTCAGTATCAAGTAATGTCGACAAAGCGATAGCGAATATGCAACTTGCATCATCTGTATTGGGCAGCGCTGATATGAACATCGAAATGGCTGATGTTCTTGGCGCGCAAGCACTCAGTGGTCAAATTAGACTAGATAAGGTGAACCTCGCTTCCTATCTTGCCTTGGTCCCGCAGTTAAAAATGCTCCAAGGTGAAGTGCGTTCAGACATGACCCTCTCAGGAACACTCAGTAGCCCACATGTATCGGGAGAACTTGTTGCAAAAAATATTGCCGTTGACGGTGACACAATCCCCGTATCTTTGGTTGATTCGTCACTCAGTGCCCAGTTTCAGGGCGAACAAATCCAAGTCCAAGGTGCGCTCATAAACCCTGAAGGTGGTCAACTCAACATACAAGGCCAAGGTCAATGGCTAGGCAGCCAACCTAATTTGATGTTAAAGCTGGCGGGGGATCGTTTTACATTGGTACCGCAGCAGTCTATTACTTTTGCGTTGTCACCGAACATCGATATCAAAATTGATGCTCAAAGCGTGCACGTCGATGGCTCTGTCGTTGTGCCTTATGCCCGAGTAAAAATTAAAGAGCTCCCAAAAGGGGCGGTGCAAGTCAGCGATGATGAGATTATCGTCGATGCCCCTATAGATGAGGCAAAAATGCCATTTGGTTATGATGCTAAGTTGAAAGTTGAGTTGGTGGATGATGTGTACATTGATTCTTTTGGTCTCAAATCCCACATCATTGGTGATCTCGATATAAGCGCCAATAATGAGCAGCCACCTATTGCTGTAGGTGAGTTGAAGTTAGTAGACGGTAAGTATCGTGCATTTGGTCAGGATTTACTCATACGCACCGGGCAAATCGGCTTTAGTGGCTCTTTGTCGCAGCCATATTTAAATGTGCGAGCAATACGCAACCCAGATAACACTGCAAATGGTGTGGTTGCGGGCATCGAATTGACTGGAAGTGCACAGCAACCGCAGTTGCATATATTCTCCGAGCCTGCGATGGATAAATCTCAAGCTTTGTCATATGTACTTAATGGCCAGCCTTTAGGGGACGGCGACAGTAACAACGATGCATTACTCACGCAAATCCTGTTAGCGCAGGGGATGAATCGCTCTGAGAGCATTGTCTCGAGTGTTGGTGAGGCATTTGGACTCAGTGACGTTACCCTAAACTCCAGTGGCAGTGGTGATAATACCAAGGTTGAGATTGCAGGGTACATTGCACCTGGGATTCAAGTTAAATACAGTGTGGGCGTATTCGAGTCCATCAGTGAGGTGGCAGTACGATATCAAGTACTGCAAAAGTTATATATTGAGGCGACCAGCGGCCTCAATCAAACGCTTGATGTGTTATACCGTTTCGACATAGATTAAAGCGCATAATAATAAAAGGAACCTGCTAATGAAAAACCATTGCATAGCAGCGCTTATGATGACACTCGCACTAAGTAGTGTCGCATACGCAGAGCAAGCAACACCGCAATCACCAACAGAGATCATTGACACCGCGCCTGCATCAGATTGGCGAAAAATATCACCACACCACATGTTGATTTTGTCTTTACCTACTGGCGATGTGTACTTTGAACTTAACGAACAATTAGCGCCAAAGCACTATGCGAGAATGAAAGAATTAACGCAAAAAGGCTTTTATAAAGGATTAAGCATGTATCGCTTTGTTGAGGGGTTTGTTGCTCAAGGTGGAGCAGGTGAGCAAGAAACCGAAGTAGCAACGTTAACGCAGGAGTTTGTAAGTCAATCTGCACGCCCTGTCGTTCTGGATATGCTCGTAAATCAAAATGATGGTTATTCAGCGAGAAGCGGCTTTTTGAACGGCTTTGCCGTAGCGCAGAATGAAGACGCAACGCAAACATGGCAAATTCACTGCATAGGAGCGCTCGGCATGGCACGAGGTAACGATGTAAACAGTGCAACCAGTGAGTTTTATGTCGTTATTGGTCATGCACCTCGATACCTAGATAGAAACATCACGGTGTTTGGTCGGGTGATTGCAGGCATGGAGCATTTACAAAAATTACAGCGTCCTGGAGACGCAAACACGCCATTTAATCCAATCACCGATATGCGCTTAGCGAGTCAACTGCCTGAGTATGCTCAACCAAATATAAAGGTAATGCGAACCGATTCAGCCAGTTTTGAAGCCCTTGTTGAGGCCCGTAAAAACAGGCCTGAACAATGGTTTATTACAACTCCTGACTACATCGACACCTGTGCAATGCAGGTGCCAAGCGTTATTGGCGATTGATTCTTACCGCATAAGGAATATGTGCGTTGTCAGTGGCGCGGTAAGGGTTGATATCAAGCCCACCGCGGCGTGTATAACGTGCATATACCTCTAATTTAGACGGCTTTGCTGTGTTCATAATGTCGTTAAAGATACGCTCCACGCATTGCTCATGAAACTCATTATGAGAGCGAAATGACACCAAGTAACGCAGCAAAGATTCATGGCACAGCTGTGGACCTTTATAACTTATCACCACACTCGCCCAATCTGGTTGAGAGGTTATTAAGCAATTGGATTTGAGCAAATGGCTGTAAAGAGTCTCTTCTGTTTCTTGCTGGGGGTCAGCTAACTGCAACAGCGCAGGGTCTAAATCAAAATCAGTGATCTCGATATCTAAATGGTCAATACAGGTGCCGGGCAATTTGGTGGCGGCGAATGAGGCTATATCGTCCGCGCCATATAGCGTTACTTTTACTTGTGCTTGAACCGCCTCACTCAAATCTCTGGTAAGAATATCACGTACAGTGTCTGTGCTCTCAAAGCGAGTTTGATTGAAGCTGTTGAGGTAGAGCTTAAATGACTTTGACTCGATAATGCTCGGGCTTTGGCAAGGAAAGTAAAACTCGGCGACAGCCACCTGTGGCTTGCCTTTAGCGTTGAGCCAAGACAGTTCGTAACCGGTCCACAGGTCTTCTCCTGTGAATGGCAATTGTTGCTCATCAATACCCAAATCATCGCGATTAAGCTTACGCGCAATAGGGTACAACAAGCTCGCGTCATAGCTGTCTTTGTACTGTGTGGTTTTGCCAAGCAAGCTGGCTTTCAACTCTGGAGCGTTACGGTAGTCTGTCATGATGCATTAAATCTAGTTACAATGGCGCTATTATAACTAATTTCCTCAGGGCATGCATGAGTGTTAAAACCCAGCTAAAAGAAGCGCTAGACACCTATATTGATAACTTCAAAGCAACCCATGGTCACAATCCAATGACCTATATTGACCCACAGTCGCCAAGCCCAGCAGCGATTGTGGGAACTGAACAAGACGAACTAGTCCAGTGGCAGGTATTCACTCGCCCTGAAGGCGATTCAATAACTGACTTGGGTAATGCCTTAGAAGTTGATTTTCCCGCACAGTTACACGAGCTCTTTTGTAGTTTCTTCAGTGGTAATTTAATCGCGAAAGTAGACGGACATGATATTGAGTTATTACTTCCTTGGAATGACGATGATTTTGTGCACTTGCAGCAAAATATTACAGGCCATGTGCTGATGAAACGCCGTTTAAAGCAAGCTGATACAGTGTTTATTGGTTTAACTGATCAAGAAGATCTCTTGCTGAGTGTGCGTGTGAGTGATGGTGCAGTCTGCCTTGAGTATGTGGGCAAAGAACCACACCATGTATTGGCGCAAGATATCAGTGAGTTTCTTGGCTTACTGATGATCCCATGAGATGTTCGACACCAGTTCACAGTTGTCACACCTAAAGTCAAATAAGCCAAACCACGGCTCTGTAAGTGCCCATTCACCATGGCAGCTTGGGCATTTACGTTGCTGCTCCTGTTGTAAGCTCTCTCCGCCAACTCGGTATAAATAGTAATAAACTGGCTTTTTAGTCAGGTAACGAATGCGTTTACTCAAGTCTAGTCCGCGCCGTGTTAGTGAACTATCTAGCAAACTCATCTCATCTAATGCAGCAAATTCAGCTTTGGTTGCACCATTTATTTGTAACTGGTCGCAAGCTTGCCAATCTTCTTGCCATTTGATCAGTGTCTTATAGTCACCGTTGGCGATAGCGGGTATACGATAAAGTGGCACGGGGAGAAAGTCATCACCACAATACAAGGGGCTACAGGTATGCAAGTAAGTCGTATAGAGAATGTAGCAGCTGGGCTCATGACACGCATCGGCACTGTTGGCATGGATATCTTGACCAATGACTTTCACCTTTGGTGCCAGCAGGCCTGCCGTATTTAAATGATTAATCGCATGCTTAACAAAAGGACTATTGTGCAATGGATGTAAGGAATCTTCCTCAGGGCACATAACACGGGTAATAAAATAACCATCCTTTAACACCGTAGGAAATTCATCACCGATGATCTGTCCATTAGCACGCAGGGCAACCACCATTTGGTTGATGGCAGCTTCGGCATCACCAAGATGCGTATCTTGGTAACAATCAAAGGTTAAATCGGCAACATACATGATTAATTCTTGGTTTCGAGTAAAGCCAATAGTTTATCAAGTTTTTGTTCAATACGATCGAGTTGCGTCGACTTTTGTTGCGCGTGCGCTTTTGGCTCAATCACTAGCTGGTTAAAGGCATCAGGGTTGTTTTTGTACTGGCTTACAGCGGCAATAATCATAGGCATGGGGACCGGTTCACTGAGCATTGACTTGGTCAGTGCCACAGTAGGGATTTTATTTTGGGCGAGTAAAGCCTTAATTGCCTCAAATACTACAGGGTTCATTCGTAGGTCCTCAAACTGAAAATTCGACTCACAAAAATAAGGCCGCTATTGTACAGTAAAATACTGAACCTATGCTGTCCTAATGCCTGAGTTGGGCGTCTAATATGTCAATCAACTCGCTCCAGTCTGCATCTTGAGCTAAAGACTCTTGAATAAAGTGGCGTTGAGCCACAGACCAAAAGGGCGCATCTGCGATTTGTATGCTGTCACCGAGCTTGTGATTGCTAACAAACTGCTCTATTTGATTGTCACTACTGGGTAAACCTAACTGCTCGAAAAGGGTATTCATTGTGTGTTTGGAGGTATCCATGATGTTTCCAATTTCTGTGATAACAACTATGGTTAAATATAGAACAACAAAGTAGAACAACAATGATAACAAGGAAATACTATGTCTTTGACGGTCGAACACAGTGTTAAATATCTCACCCCTGAAGATCTTAATGTTGCCGCGAGTTTAATTTATCAAGCCTACCACGATGACCCTTTAATGCAGGAATTACTGCACAAAGACAAAGATTCTGAACAGTTTTATGAGAAAAAGCTCCGCGCTCTTATTCGTGAGGAGTTGCATACATTTTGGCAAGCCAAACAACATATCATAGGACTGTTTAGTGAGGGTTCTTTGCAAGCTATCGCACTGGTGTTTACATCTGATGCTGACATGCAAGCGCAGCGTTATTGGCACTGGCGATTGAAACTTAAAATGAGTGCGGGAATCTTAACAACTAATCAGATAATAGAAAAAGAGCAGAAGATCCGAGATGCGTTAAAGGAAAAAGGGCATTACTTTTTTATCGCTTTCATTGCTGTTGCCCCTCGTTCGCAAAGGCATGGCCTCGGGCACTACCTGCTCAACAGTCTTGATTCATTGGTCAAAGAAGATGAAAACGCAACGGGGTTGGCAGTATTTATTAGTCAGCCAGCCCATTTAGAATTTTTCGCAAGTCATGGGTTCGAAGTATTTCAAAGTATTCAATTCAGTAAAGTTAGCGGCGAGCTGCTGTTTAAGCCCAATCCTGCGCTGTAGCTAATGGCTTTTATGGAAATTGGAGTGTAAGAGATATCTCACATTGATGTGGGGGATAGTGGTAATTTTTCACTGATTTTCAAAGTTAATTTAACTAAGCTGCTGTTTTTGAATTAAATATTTTTATTACACGAGTATTACAGCAAATACTGTTTCATTTTGATTGCTGCATTGGATTTGTTTATCACTAATATAGGTGTTGTCAGGAAGACAATGTTGCAGGATGCACATCGCCAAGGAAAGGATGTAGGCGAAATAAACAAGGCAATGTGGGAATTGGCAAAGGAATAGACGGTAAGGGCATGCCGTTAAAGGACTGGAGCACAGGATGTGCAGGGAAGGCTGGGAGCCTAGGAATAGCCAAGATGGCAAGAGGACACTTCAGGATGAAGAGGACATAAAGCATGGATTGCTGTCGGTTAATTAAGGTAATCGAACAAGGATAGTAAAAGGGACGACCATTTTGGTCAGCGACTAGGAAGTCGCAAAGGGAAGGTAAAGATTAGGGCGTGACTTTGTCACGCCTTAGTTTTGTTTATACTCTATGTGGCGGAATTTCTTTGCCCAGTAAACGATCGTTATCCATAAACAGTTTACCTTGATACAAGCTCTCTCCATCACTCGAAAACTCGAACATATATGTACTTCTGATCCCAAGCTTACCGTTTTTTAGGATGGCAGGGGTCCATTTCAAACACGCGACACTGACTAGTTGTACACCCAAGTGCTGACACTGATTTTCAGCGTGTGTGCGTGCAGCTTCCGCTAGTTTGCGACGATACCAGAAGGTACCAAACACACCACTAACAAGAATTAACATCCATAAAGTAAGCACTACGAGAATAAACTCCCTATGGCGCGAGAGAGTTGCTCAGAGCGCTCTTCGCTACGTAACATAGCTAAAACATGGGGGCGTAGTGTATCAATTGCAACTAAGTCCGCGAAGATACTCGCAAATACGGGTTGCTCATCATCTATCGCGGCACTGTTTTCCATAAACTGTGCCAATCGCTCAGGCTTTTCTAATACAGCCCAAAGTCTACCAGCGATAACTTGGCAAAGATCCGCATCACTGGCGAATTGCGATGTTAAAACCGCATCAACAGCCTGTTCAACGAGCCCCGTCGCAGGCGCAAAACTGATGGCGCGTAAGCAATCGATTAATAAAGCTTTGTCTGAATTGGCTAGACTCTGATTCAGGGATTGCAACAACATCTCTGCGCTGTGCGTTGGTACAGGCGTGTTTTCAAGTTGCGCAGCCAGAGGCTGGCGTACAGCTTGTGGAAGATGGTGCCACGCATTGATAAAGGCGCGCTCATTATCACCGTGATCAAATCGCGCTGCAAAATCAGCTAATCCTTGTACAGCAATGCTATGCCACTGATCCCATCCTAACTTGCCGCTCAAATACAGCTGAGTGTGTTCATAATATTGTGATGCGCTTTGACGCAGCTCTACCTTGATTTGTGCATTAAACGCAGCTCGTTTATTGGCATTAGGGGTAAACACATAAGGATTATTGTCTAACTGACCTTGCTGTTCGTCATTGCCTGTTAATTGCGTGCCAATGGCTTCAAGTACCATATTGGCAAAGTGATCGCGGCTTGCTGCAACAAGTTTACTTTGCTCATCTAGGGGCATCTTTAAAAACCACACATAGGGTTCGGCTGACGCTTTGGGATCCCAAAATTGAATCGCCATTAAAGCATGCTGTGCTTGAGGATACGGATAAGGCTTTTGTGTTGACTCAATTTGCGCGAATGTTGCTTTATCTATTTTTTGTACTCGGCGACCAATGTCATAAACACGCCAAGTCGTCCCAGCAGCATCAAGTAGCTGGGCTAACGTTGCAATATTTGCAGTCATGCGCTGCTCCTAAGAATAAATTTCGCAAATTATAGGCAGTTTGCTCTCTCAACCCAAGGGAAATGGTATTATCAGCTTAGGAAATTTGAATTTTAAAGACTATGCAAAACACACTTATTGAATTACTGCAGCGTTTAGAAGTGCAACTTAAAGACAATGACTTATGGCAAACGCAGCCTATAGAGCCGGCTTTACTGCAATCACAGCAGCCTTTTTGTGTTGATACATTGCGCTTTGAGCAGTGGTTGCAGTTCGTGTTTATTGAAAAAATGAACGCTTTATTGGCGCAAGGGCTGCCTTTGCCAAATAACATTGCTATTGCCCCTATGGGAGAAATTGCATGGCAACAAAACTATGCAGATGTCATGGCTACTCTGAGTCAGATTGACGCCTTGTTTGGGGGAGCACATGAGTAGCGATGAGATGAGCGTTGTCGATAATGGTGCTGGTGCCAAGTTACTTGAAATTGTGTACAGAGATGAGCACTTTATTGCGATTAATAAGCCATCAGGTCTGTTGGTCCATCGTTCTTTTTTAGATAAGCATGAAACGCAATTCGCGATGCAGATGTTACGCGATCAAATTGGTCAACATGTGTTTCCTTTGCACCGATTGGACCGTCCTACCTCAGGCGTTTTGCTTTTTGCGCTCAGTAGCGAGGCCGCGCGAGATGCAGCATCATTGTTCAGTGAAAATAAAATTCAAAAACGTTATTTGGCGCTGGTACGCGGTTTTGCACCCGCTGCGCAATTTATTGACAGACCTCTTAAAGAAAAGCTCGATAAAATTGCCGATAAGTTCGCCTCTCAAGATAAACCTGCTCAGCAAGCGCAAACAGACACGTATTGTCTACAACAATCAAGCCTACCAATTCCTTTGGGTAAGTTTCCCTCGGTGCGCTACTCACTCGTAGAGTGTTGGCCGAAAACGGGCCGAAAGCATCAGATCCGCCGTCACTTAAATGGTATAAATCATCCGATCATTAATGACGTAAATCACGGTGATAATACGCAGAACCATTTTTTTGCAGAGCATTTCAATTGTACTCGACTGATGTTATTTGCAACGGATGTGTACTTTGTGCATCCTTATGAAAAACAAACCGTTCACATTCGCGCTCCGTTGGGTGAGCAAGCCTTGGCAACATTTGCACAGTTGGGCTGGCCATCCCAAGAGAGCGCTTACTTTGCTAAGGACCATTGATGGCAACGACCAGTATTTTTTATGGCAGTGTATATGGCGCTGCTGAGCGTTTAGCTGAGGCTGTATGCGATAAAATGAATGACTTAGGCCACGATGCCAAGCTGATAGATAATCCTCAAGTCGAGGATGTGGCTAGGGCAGAGCAGGTGTTAGTGATCACATCAACGACCGGCCAAGGGGATTTGCCCGACAATATTTTGCCCTTGTATTTGGGGCTACAAAGTCAATTTCCGCTACTCGGTGGCAAGGCATGTGCTGTGATAGCTATGGGTGATAGCAGTTATGGTGATACCTTTTGCGGCGGTGGCAAGCAATTTGAGCAGTTACTTGAAGAGTTGCAAGGAAAAATAGTGCTACCGCGTTTAGATATTGATGCTATGGTCGATTTTGACCCAGAGCCCGTAGCACTGCCTTGGATAGAGAAGTTGGTCACGCAATTTTAAAAAAAGCGCTCTTAGAGCGCTTTTTTATTCTGACTCTGTTGAGTATCCAGCTATGGAATTTAGCTCACTGGAGTCTCTGGCGATGTAAGTGAGTTGGTTTTAACCACGTTTTACATCAACGATGAGCTTTAACTTTTGCCCAGGTTGTAAGTATTGTTTTGAGTCCAACTTATTCCACTTCTTAATATCGCTTATCTTCAAACCAAACTGCGAAGCAATACGCGAGAGCGAATCGCCTTTGCGTACTTTGTATGTGATGGTTCTGTTGACGCTTTTAATGGCACCAGAGGCACTTGGTTGGCGAATCTTCAGCTTTTGCCCAAGCTTGAGCACGGTATTGTCTGTTAGGTTATTCCACGCTTTCAATTGCGCTACAGTGACATCGTACTCGCGACTTAAATCCCACAGAGTATCGCCCGATTTAACAATATGGCTCTTAGTCACGCTGGTGGTGTTATTAAGTGCTAATCGAACCCTATCAGGTAGGTGTGATGAGGCATTGTCTGACAATGGGATCATCAGGGTTTGACCTATACGTATGATATTGCTCTGGAGCGTATTTAAACGCGTGATCGCACTCACACTGGTGTTGTGCTTTTTGGCAATAACTGACAACGTGTCACCGGATTGCACAGTATATTGTTGCCAACGTAAGCGGTCTTTTAATTGCGCTTTGGCCAAACGTTCATTGAAACGCTCAACACTGTCCAGCGGTAACAGCAGGTGATGCGGCCCTTCTGGATCGCTTGCCCAACGGTTGAACGCAGGGTTCAATCGATATAACTCTGAGAGTGAAATGCCAGCCATTTGCGCGGCCAGCTCAAGATCAATTTGTGAGCCCGCATCAACACGTTCGATTACTTGCGCATTGACGATTTTGTTCCAGCGTACACCAAACTCTTCATGGCGTTTTAGCAAGTCAGCCAATGCCAGTAATTTAGGCACGTATGCGGTGGTTTCTTTTGGTAAGTCAAGCGACCAAAAGTCCGTAGGTAAGTGTTTCGCACGATTTTTCTTAATCGCACGCATAACTCGACCCTCACCTGAATTATACGCGGCAATGGCGTTTAGCCAATCGCCATCAAGGGTTTTGTGCAGATATGACAAATAATCCAATGCGGCGCGCGTTGATTCGCTAATATCGCGGCGACCGTCGTACCACCAGTTTTGCTTAAGGCCAAAGCGTTTGCCTGTTTGTGGCATAAACTGCCAAATACCGCTAGCGCTGCGATGAGAGTAGCCGTATGGATCAAATGCACTTTCGACTATTGGAAGTAGTGCAATCTCAATTGGCATTTGACGTTTCTCAACTTCCTCTACGATGTAATAGAGGTATGGTTCAGCGCGTTTAGAAATGCGATCTAAATAGCTTTGATGGCGCGCATAGTAGTTACGCTCGGTGACTACCGGGCGATTTTGCGGCACTTTTATAGAGAGTTGATAGCGAATGCGCTCCCACACGTCGTCAAAGACAGGAGGAGCTTCAACTTCCTCAACCTCTTGATAATCGTCTAGCAGGTCGATGGTAAGAGCATTATTGATCTCTTGCACACTTGCGCTATTTGCAGGGATTGTGGCTACTTCGCTTGTGTCATTTTTGGTCGCTTGACACCCTGTTAAAAAGACAAAGAGCAGCGCAGCTGTATACGTTAACTTGTTCATGAAGCGTTAATCTTTAAAAAAACTGCGCGCATACTAGCAAAAAATGACTAGCTTCGACAATTTTTGCGCACTCAAGCACACAATTCAGAAGTCATCTTTCCATAGTCGTAGGGCAGTGAACTTTGCTAATGCATCTTCTGTTTGTGGACGTAAATGAGCGGGGAATGTGTCCATCATTACTGACTGTGGGCGTAAAAACGGATTGATGCGTTTTTCTCGGCCAATGCTACTTGGTAGAGTTATTTTATCTCTGCTACGCAACTGTGAGACCTTGTTAGCGTATGCTGCTATTTCAGTGTCGTTTGGCATGCAGGCAGTAGCAAAGTCTAAATTGGCCTGAGTATATTCATGTGTGCAATAGACCAAGGTTTTGTCATCCATACCAATAAACTTCTGCATGGATTGCCACATTTGTTCGGCAGACCCTTCAAAAAGTCGACCACAGCCAGCGCTAAACAAGGTATCACCACAAAAGATGTACTTATTGGCTTGATAGCAAATATGGTCCAGTGTGTGTCCAGGCGTGGCGATGATATGAAAGTGATGCTCAAGTACTTCAATATCATTGCCATCCACCAGAGCTACATCTATGCCCTCAAAGGGGGAGTTCTTGGGGCCATAGACTTTGACTCGCGGGAAATGCTGCTTTAGTGCAGCCACGCCGGTAGTGTGATCCCAGTGATGGTGAGTGATCAATATAGCGGCTAGCTTTTTACCTGTTCTTTTTAAATAGTCCAGCACGGGTTCTGCTTGTCCCGGGTCGACAACGATAATCTGATTGTCGCGTTTTGAGTGCAGGGCCCAAATGTAATTATCTGAAAAAGCTTTTATAGCCTCTACTTGCGCCATAACGAATTGCTCTATATCGTAAACTTATGAACTAGTATAACGGTCTATTTTTGTGAAACCAGCACTGAGTTTGCAACGACACCCAGCGCCGCACCTTTGGTCGCAGTTTCCGCATGGTGAATATTTACAATATGATATCGAACGCAAGATGCAGCCTTGGCTTGAGCGTATGTTCGGTTATCATCTTTTGAAAATCGGTGACTTGAGTGTGCAACTTGATACTTCTGCAAGTCCGATAAAACATCAAGTAGGTGTGGCAGCAGACGCTTCTATGGCTGGGGTCATTGCAGAGGTAGACGAACTGCCGTTTTATGAAGGCAGTGTAGATGCGTGTATTCTAAGTTTGTGTTTGGAATACAACACTGATCCTCATCATATATTACGTGAAGCCCATCGTACTCTCATTGCAGGGGGATACATTGTTATTACCGGCTTTAATCCGCTGAGTTTTTGTGGCTTGGCGAGCCTTATTCCATTTAGTTCGCAAAAATTACCTTGGAGTGGGCGTTTCTTTACTCCATCGCGGGTAAAAGACTGGTTAGATTTACTTGGTTTTGAGCTAATCGCTGATGAGCGCTTTTTACATGCTTCTTTGGCACGAGGTTCGCGATTATCACGTTTTGCTCGTTGGCGAAGTTTTTGTAAGCAGTATCTAAAGCCTATGGGCAGTGTGTACATGCTGGTTGCGCGTAAACGAGTCACTCCCTTGACCCCGATTAAACCTAAGTGGCATGCTCGTACGAGCTTTAAGCCCGCCATTAAGGGCGTTGAGGTCAGTCGAAGACAACCTCAACGACGCTCAAATCACACTACAGAGTGACCTTGAAGATTAAATGGCACAGCGACATCCATTAATTTGGGTTTGTTTAGCGTAGCGTCTCGTTGCTGTCTTTGCGCCACAAAATCTTCGGCAGATTGCTGCAGGTGTACATTGTTATCGCGTTGCTCAGCCATCGTGCTGTGAAAATCAAGCGCACGGCCGTTTGGCTGATAGTCATGACAAACCCACACCTTGGTTTGTTCAGGCAAGGACAATAATCGAGCGATTGAGTCGTAAAGCTCTTGTGCACTGCCGTTTGGAAAGTCGCAACGGGCGCTGCCTGAGTCAGGCATAAATAGCGTATCACCAATGAATACGTGGCCATCACAATACAGACTGATACCATCTGGCGTGTGTCCAGGCGTGCCAATTACCTTGATTTGCAACTCCCCCAAAGGCAGATATTCACCGTCTTTTACGTGCACATCGAATTGCGAGCCATCCGTTGCACAATCAAGTTCATAAATAGGTTTGAGTGTTTGTTGGACTTTCGTTATGTGCTCACTGACGACTGTTTTTGCACCGAGCTTGTTACGCAAATACGTACTCGCACTGAGATGATCTGCATGGACATGCGTTTCAATGAGCCATTTGGTGTTGAGTTGGTGCTTTTGCACATAGCAAAGCAACACATCTGCGCTGGCGTAGCTTATTTTTTGGCTATTTTGGTCGTAGTCTGCAACAGAGTCTATGATTGCTGCATCTTTGGTTGTTTCACAAAAAAGAATGTAACTCAGGGTGTTGCTTGCATCGTGGAAAAAGGGAATGACCTTGAGTGCCATGTTGGTATCCGTAGTTTTGTTATAATTTATAGCCAAACGTTATATACCATTCAACATAGCGAGTAAAGGCTACTAGGGCGTGTTGACCTTTACTGTTTGTTTTTGCACCAGTTACCCTTGGTAGCCGGTATCATCTAGCAAGTTGTTGCTCATAGCTGCCTCACGTGCCAAGTCATCCACTATTTCGTTCTCATCATGGCCACTATGACCTTTTACCCAACGCCACTTAATTGAATGCGCGGCGCATGCTTCATCTAAGCGTTGCCACAAATCTATATTCTTCACAGGCTGTTTGTTTGCCGTGCGCCAGTTACGTTTCTTCCAGTTAGTAATCCAGCTTTCAATGCCTTGTTTAACATATTGGCTGTCTGTTGTGAGGGTAACGTTGCAAGGGCGTTTAAGTGTTTCTAGTGCAACAATTGCACCAAGTAACTCCATGCGATTGTTTGTGGTGTTTTTATATCCTTGGCTCAATGTTTTTTGGTGTTCACCATAGCGTAAAAGAACGCCATAACCGCCTGGGCCCGGATTACCTAAACATGAGCCATCAGTATAAATTTCTACGCTTTTTTGCACGCTTTACCTTGATATTATGTACAATGAACCTAGCAGCAACGATAGCAAATATGAGCGTAAACTGATATGGCACAACGACAAATAGTCCTCGATACTGAAACCACAGGTATTAACCCCAAAGAGGGCCACCGTATTATTGAGATTGGTTGCGTTGAATTGGTGAACCGTCGTTTAACCGGTAATAACTTTCACGTATACATCAATCCCCAACGTGATATTGAGGAAGAGGCTATTGATGTCCACGGTATAACGCCTGAGTTTTTAAAAGATAAACCGTTATATCATCAAGTTGCTGATGAGTTTTTAGAGTACATCCGTGGTGCTGAGTTGATTATCCACAATGCGCCGTTTGACGTGGGCTTTATGGATCATGAATTTGCCATGCTAAATCGCGGCCTACCGAAAACCGAAGAAGTCTGTCAGGTACTTGACACTTTGGTTATGGCGCGAAATATGCACCCAGGTCAGAAGAACAGTCTTGATGCCTTGTGTCGTCGCTACGATATTGATAACTCAAAGCGAACGCTGCACGGCGCATTACTGGATTCAGAAATATTAGCTGATGTGTATTTGGCTATGACCGGTGGTCAGAAAAAACTGAATTTGAGTCAAAATAGTGAGCAGCAAGACAGCAATAATAGCGGTGGCATTGTTCGATTACCAACTCAGCGAGCGCCGCTTAAAGTGCTCCGCGCGAGTGAGCAAGAATTGGAGGCGCACGAAAGCCGTCTTGATTTAGTTGCCAAAAGCGGCAGCTGCTTGTGGCGTGCTGAGTAACAAAAACTACATGAGAGCGGATAAATAGGGTATGAGAGTATTAGTTGCGATTATCACATTGTGCTTAATGATGTCAGAGCAGGGGCAGGCGAGTGAACAAGACAAGCTTACTTTGATTGATGATAGCAACGAAATCCCACTCCTAGATAACCGTTTTCGCATTGACCACGATATTGAAAAGATTACCCTGCTATTTTTTCGCCGCGAAGGCTCGCCCGCGGTTGTTCTTGTCCGCCCGGATGGCAGTAAACTTTACGCGACTAATACACTCACCGACAAGAACCTAAAGTGGCATGATGAGCTTGCTTATGACTTGATTGTACTCGAAAACCCCATGCCCGGCCCATGGCAGGTAGTCGGGCAGATTAAACCAGAGAGTAAAATTATGGTCATTGGCGATATCAGCCTAGAGGTAGATGCACTTCCGCCGATGTTATTTCGCGGTGAGATCATCAAACTCACAGGGCGAGTTCTCAATGATGGTCAAGAAGTGAAAATCGGTTATTTTCGTGACGTTATCAACATGAAGGTTGATTTTGTCAGTACCAACAATAATGAATTTAGTAATTTCGGTGCTGCGACTGAGCATGTGGCCGATTTTAGAGATGATGGTCGTGGTTTTGATGAACGCCCCGGTGATGCCATCTTTACAGGCGAATTTCGCTTGAGCTTCGCGGCTGGCCAGTGGCGTCCAGAAATTGCCCTCACAACTCCACTGATACAACGTAAAGTGACGCAAGAGCCCGTTATCGTCAAGGAACCGCCATTAAGCTATGAGCTCATCGAAGGGCAAAACGGTGAGGATCATGAATTAGTTATTACCCTCGACGCCCAATTGGTTGACCCAAATTCGGTGTTATTGCAAGGGCGTATCTTTTATCCCAATAATGATGAGCAAGGTTTTTCTATAGCCGCTCAGCAAGGAGCGACACGCTCATTAAAATTGAGCAATTATGACTGGGGAAGATATTCGGTAGAGTTTGATATATTTGGTACCAACACAAATGGTCGCGAGTTTATGGCAACCTTGCCAGCGTATGATTTTTCCATCGCGCGTCCCATTGAAAAGGTCAAAGAGCTGCCAAAAGGGCCTTCGCCCGAAGAGCTGGCTCGGATGCAAGAGGAAGCAGAAAAAGCCAAAGAGATGAGTCCAGCCGTATTTTATACGATTGTGGCCCTTGGAAATCTGCTCATTTTACTCATTGGTTGGGGTGTGATCCGTGTTTTTGTATTAAAAAAACCACTTTTGGGTTCAGTTAATTTACTGTTTTGGCGGAAAAAACAACAACCCGCTGATGAGGCTTCTGAAGTAAAGTCAGACGAAAATGGCTCAAAAAATGGTAAATCAGGTGAAATTTTAAACCTTTCGATGTCAGATGACTAAAAAACCCCTAAAATTTCAAAAAAACTGTTGACTCACCAAGGGGTGATTCGTATCATTCACGCCGCTGTCAGGGCACAGGCCTTGAGAGTTTGGATAACGCGGAGTGGTAGTTCAGTTGGTTAGAATACCGGCCTGTCACGCCGGGGGTCGCGGGTTCGAGTCCCGTCCACTCCGCCATTTAGCCTGATACAATGTACACACATCATTACTGCGGAGTGGTAGTTCAGTTGGTTAGAATACCGGCCTGTCACGCCGGGGGTCGCGGGTTCGAGTCCCGTCCACTCCGCCATTTAATGATGTACAATGCATACCACTGCGGAGTGGTAGTTCAGTTGGTTAGAATACCGGCCTGTCACGCCGGGGGTCGCGGGTTCGAGTCCCGTCCACTCCGCCATTTCAAAGCCTTTCGGGCGTACTTTTCCCAAAAAAATCATACATCGCCTTAATCACACGGCATGTTTGCAATTATTTTCTTAATATTTTTCTGTGCAGGAAAGTAGGCAGCTGGCGCGTACACCAGCCACCTAAGGCATCTACTCTGTGCCTTTGAGGTACTTATCTAGGAATGATACATAGGCATTTGATGCGGTAATACGATTTACACGTTTCGAAAAGCCATGACCTTCATCATCAAACAATACGTATTCAACGGGCACGCCATTGGCTTTGACAGCCGCTACAAGCTCATCACTTTCTACTTGTAATACCCTTGGGTCATTAGCACCTTGAACGACAAGCATAGGCTTTGTGATGTTGTGAGCGTGAAATAACGGAGATATACGACGGTGACGTTCTTCATCTGTCGCCGGATCGCCCATTTCGTCATACAGTGACTTTTTAAAGCTTTCCCACCATGGCGGAATAGAAGCCAAGGTACGTACCCAGTTAGTCACCCCAAAAATATTGATGCCTACTTCAAACTCTTCAGGCTCAAAGGCTAGCGCGGCTGCGGTCATGTAGCCACCGTAGCTGCCGCCCATTATGCCAATTTTGTCGCCATCAACCCAATCCAGTGTTTGTAGGTGTTTTTTACCGTACACAATGTCTTGTAAGTCATCTTCACCATGCTTTTTGTCATCGAGATGGTAGAAGGTTTTTCCATACCCTGAACTACCACGGTTGTTGACTGCAAAGATGGCATAACCATTGTTCACTAAATGTTGTTGCATGGCACTGTAGCCAGTACGACTTTGACCTCCAGGACCACCATGAACCCAGATAAGCGCAGGAACTTTATTGTTAGCAGATGCTTGTTTTGGTTTGTATAACACGCCAGGTATGGTTAAGCCGTCAAAGCTCTTGAAGCGTACAATTTGACTTTCAACTAAGTCGTTTTCATCAATATCTTTGCTTAGCGTATTGGTTAGACGCTGCGCTTTATCTGAACCAATCTCCCATACATAAAGGTTACGAGGGCTGGTGTCTGAGCTCAGATAAAATGACATACTCTTTTCGTCTTTACTGAATTCAACGCCACTTAATGTGCCGTTTGGTACGTTGCTGGGCAGTGATAACTGCACGCCTGTTTGGGTGTCAACAATAGCCACCTTAGTACGCGCATCCGCATTTACACCATTGACTTGATATCGACCAGACTCCGAAAAGCCCATAAAGCTGATATCCCACTCATCTTCGAGTGCCAGGCTATGGTTGCCACTTTGCAGATCATAACGCCATAGTTGACGAAACTCTCCTTTGGCATTGGTTGCGTAGTAAAGCGACATGCCGTCTACGGAGAAGGTCCATGCCGAGTATTGTGCAGGTTCTTCATGGCGACTTAACAGCTCTGGTTTAGCACTGCGCTTGCGGGTATCGAGCAAATAAAAGTCACTGTCGCGGTTACTGTGGGTTTTGTTTAAAGCAACAAAGCGACCATCGGGACTAATGGCACCAACATTGAAGCCAAGCTCATTTTTATACACTAGCTCTTTGGCGAATGTCTTGCTGTCGTATTTATATAAGTCCATATATTTGGGATCACGTTCGTTCGTAAGAACGAACAAGCTGCTGCCATCTTTACTAAACCCAGCGAAACTCGCTCGAGTTTTATCTCCCGGTGTAAGGTCGGTAATTGTGCCATCTATATCGCGAACAAAGAGGTGGTAAAGTTCATTACCGCCATTATCTCGGGTAAACAAGATACGATCGTCGTTAGGGAAGTAGCCAACACTGTAAGTACTATCTTGTGACTGCGTCAATTGTGTGCGTTCACCCGTTTTGGGGTCAACTTCATAGAGATTATAAATACCCGTCTCATCGCTGCTTAAAAGAATTTTGGTACCGGTACTATTAAAGCTGTTACCACTTAGGCTAACAGTGTCAAAAAAGGTCTCTGCACTGTAAGTTTGTAGTGCGTTTTGCACTTCAACTGTCGGTGCACTGACACTTTGAGTGGTTGATTGGCAAGCTCCCAATGATAGTGTAATCGCAATACTCACAGCGGTTATAGTGAGAGGTTTGTGCATTATTCTCATCCTTAACATTATTATTTTTGCGAATACAGTGTTTGTCGGATCTCCAATAATTGCAAGTTATTGAATTAACAATCGCTGTTAAGGGAGTAAGTGAAAATTTCGGCATAAAAAAGCCAGCATAATGCTGGCTTAGTTGGGTAGATTAGCTATGAGACTACTGTTATGCAGCTGATGCCTTTTTAGCAGGTCTTTTGCGTGCGGCTTTACCCGCTACGAGATCTGCAGGATCAAAGTCATCAACATTTATAACATCAAGACGCTGTTGCTCAACATCACGTAATCGTTGGGCCTCATCCTTACTCAAAACACCCGCCTCAAGGCCCATTTCAGCAACCTTGTCTAACTGCATGAACGCCAACTTTTTACCTGTTGCACGGCATACTTTGTCGAACAGAGGTTCTACTGCCAAGATATCACGTAATGCTTTTTCTTGATTACCCAGCAAGCTGTACTTACCTTCTGTAAGGTAAATATGCTGCGATAAGCGTTCACGCGTTTCGTTTGGTGTTTGCAGTAGTTGCGCGATGACATGCTCTTGCTTGTCAGTTGGTTTGCGCACGGGACGCCCCCAAGGGAATAACAATATTTTTAACATGCCGCGCAAGAACGCTAGAGGCATATTGTTGATTAAGTCCGCGAGTGCGCGTTGACAGCGATACAAATACTCTTGGCACGCCCAACGCACGAGAGGCAGATCTTCTTTGCGACGTCCGTCGTCGTTGTAGCGTTTTAGCGTGGCTGACACAAGATATAAATAACTTAACATGTCGCCTAGTCGTGCTGATATACGCTCTTTGCGTTTGAGTGAACCGCCAAATACTGCCATGCAGATGTCTGACATGAGTGCTAAGGACGCGCTAAAGCGAGCAGCATCACGATAAAATTCAGCTGTTTCATCTTTAAATGGTACTGAGGTGAATCGTGCGCCCGTGAATGTGAGCCATTTAGTGCGTACAAGGTTGGAAATGGTATAGCCGATATGACCCATCAACGCGTTGTCGAATACATCCAGCGCTTCTGACTTATCTTCAATTGTGCAGGCATTTAATTCGGTTAACACAAATGGGTGACATCGAATTGCACCTTGTCCGTAGATGATCATGTTACGGGTAAGGATGTTTGCACCCTCAACGGTAATAGCAATAGGCGCACCTTGGTAGCCACGACCCAAATAGTTATTTGGACCAAGACAGATGCCTTTACCGCCGTGTACATCCATTGCGTGCATGGTTGACTCACGCATTTGTTCGGTAAGGTGGTATTTCAAAATAGCGGATACTACTGATGGCTTCTCACCCATATCCACTGCACCGGTAGACATAGACACCGCAGCGTCACTGGCATAAGCGTATCCGCCAAGTTTTGCCATTGCCTCTTCAACACCTTCCATTTTACCGATAGGTAGGCGGAATTGACGGCGAATACGGCTGTATGAGCCCGTTGCAATAGCCAATGATTTAATGCCGCCTGTTGAGTTCGACGGCAGTGTAATAGCACGCCCAACAGATAAACATTCAACTAACATGCGCCAGCCTTGACCAGCCATTTTTGGGCCACCAATAATGTAATCGAGCGGTACAAAGACGTCTTTACCCTTGGTAGGGCCATTTTGGAATGGCACATTGAGCGGGAAGTGACGACGACCGATTTCTACCCCTTTCATGTCCGTAGGGATGAGCGCGCAAGTAATACCCAAGTCTTCTTCGCCACCAAGTAAACCCTCGGGGTCTTGAAGTTTAAATGCTAAACCCAGTACGGTTGCCACAGGAGCAAGGGTGATATAGCGCTTGTTCCATGTAAGGCGAATACCGGTGATTTCTTCACCGTTGAATTTGCCTTTACATACCACTCCGAAATCAGGAATGGCACTGGCATCAGAGCCAGCTTCTGGGGAGGTCAGAGCAAAGCATGGGATCTCTTCACCACGGGCTAAACGCGGTAAATAATGATCTTTTTGTTCTTGAGTACCATAGTGTTGCAACAGTTCACCGGGACCCAATGAGTTAGGTACACCCACAATTGATGAGAGGAGTGTCGATTTACTGGTTAGCTTTTGCAGCACGCATGATTGTGCGTATGCTGAAAACTCAAGGCCACCAAACTCCTTTTTGATGATCATGGCAAAGAATTTATTGTCTTTTAGATATTGCCATACATCTTGAGGAAGATCAGTGAGTTCATGAGTGGCTTCCCAGTCATCCAACATTGCACATACTTCTTCAACGGGGCCGTCGAGGAATGCTTGCTCCTCAGAGCTAAGTTTAGGTGCTGGATACTGGTGTAATTTTTTCCAATTAGGATTACCGCAGAACAAATCGGCTTCCCACCACGTGGTACCTGCATCGATTGCTGACTTTTCGGTATCCGACATGGTTGGAGTCACTTTTTTGAAGGCTCTAAAAAGCGGCTCGGTGATATATTGCTTGCGAATTGTTGTGACTGACAGTGGAACGGCAATCACTAAAAATAGTAACCAACTGATGAAACCGAATGCGCCAGCGAAGGTGCCAATCACCATGGTCGCAATTGCAAGTCCCAAACAGGTATTAAAACTGGCTCGATTGTAGCTGGCATAGGACAGCACAACGATCAGCGCGAGTAAAAACAGAAGTGTCATAATCTTATTCCTTGTTAGAGGTCTGACCACTAGAGAGTAGATTAGCGTTACTCTATTGGGGATGCAAGCCCTTGCTTTTAATTATAGGGTGTCAAAGGAGGGAATGCTGACCTTTGACGTATTAATTTTGGATAAATCAAAGATTTTTAAAGCTTTATGGTCGGGTTTTGGAGTCCTTTGTGATCAGCGAAGTCACATGTGATGTTTGCGCGATTCATTATTAGGTGATTGCCATAGAGTCTCTAAGCGAAGCCAATAACACCCTGATAGTCTTGCTCAAGTTTTATTTTTTAGGAGTTTATGTGTGCGAATTACTTGGCATGTCTGCCAATGTCCCTACCGATATTTGTTTTAGTTTTACTGGCCTTTTGGAGCGTGGCGGAAACACAGGGCCACATCGAGACGGCTGGGGGATTACTTTTTATGAAGGCAAAGGGTGCCGCTCTTTTAAGGATCCATTGCCCAGTTGCGAGTCTGAAATCGCAAAATTAGTGCGCGCTTATCCTATCAAGAGTAAGTCGGTGATCAGCCACATCCGCCAAGCCAATCGGGGACGCACGTGCCTTGAAAATACGCACCCATTTACACGTGAACTGTGGGGGCGAGAAATCACCTACGCACACAATGGCCAATTGTCTAACTACAATGATTTAAAGCCCAGCTATTATCAGCCCGTTGGCAATACAGACAGCGAGTTAGCATTTTGTTGGTTGCTCGATAAAATTCGTCAAAAGTATCCAACCCGGCCATCGAATATGGCCACGGTGTTTCGCTATGCGGCGAAGTTAGCACATCAGCTCAGAGAAAAAGGTGTGTTTAATATGTTGCTTACAGACGGGGTACATGTGCTGGCATATTGCACCAATAATTTACATTGGATCACCCGTCGCGCCCCTTTTGGTAAAGCAACCTTGATTGATGCCAACATTGAAGTGAATTTCCAAGAGGAGACAACGCCCAACGATGTAGTTACTGTGATTGCCACAAGGCCGTTAACCAATGATGAGCAATGGCACAAAATGGAACCGGGTGAGTTTGCTTTGTTTAAGCTTGGAGAAAAGCTCTAGAGATCTTTTGATACTCGAGCTAGCACTGATGTTGCTGTTGTACTTTGGTTTGCAGATCCCGCTTTACTATTTCAATGGCGCTTAGGGCCACATGTGGATCAACTTCATGCTGCTCAAGCAGCATGATTAAATCCACAGCAAGCTTCACATCATCAGGAGCACTATCTAGGGGTTTGTCGGTATTCTGCATCAGTTCCTCTTCTGGAGATGAGTCCACGTGCAACTTCTATTGCCGCAGCCACCTTGTCTTGCATCATCGATGCATCATCACTTGATAAATAAAACGCCATATCGACATCTGAGCGAATATACCTAGGCGGCAATTGACTCAATGCTGCACAGCAGATGTCGGCAAGGGTGTTGTTGTCATACACTTGATATAGCTGTTGTCTGCCAATTTCCTCAGCGACGAGTTTTTCATAGTAATTGTGCACATCTTCGAAGAATATCATAGGTTCGTACGCCTGTATTTCTAGCCTCATATTTTATGATAGACCACAAGCGCTTAGATGCCATTGTAAGCCTGATGAGCGCTCAAAAGCAGTTGCCAATGAACGTCTACAACCTTGTGCACATCGCGCTGATAGCCGCCGCCAAGAACACACGCGAGGGGAATATCATAGTGTTTGGCCGTTTCTATAACTAAGGTGTCGCGACGGCGTACGCCATCGAGTGTTAAAGCCAATACGCCCAATTCATCCTCGTTGTATACATCAGCTCCGGCGTTATAAATGATGATGTCAGGGTCGTGCAGTCTAATGGTAAGATTCAGCGCCTGATCCAAAGTATCTAGGTAGGTGTCGTCATCACAGCCGTTAGGCAGTGCTAAATCATAGTCAGAGTGTTGTTTAATTCGCGGGAAGTTTTGCTCACCGTGTAAAGAGAGGGTAATGATGTCTGAGTCATCTTCAAGTATTGCCGCACTGCCATCCCCTTGATGCACATCTAAATCAACAATCAATACAGTGTGTGCGAGTTGCTCCTCGATAAGGAAGCGTGCCGCAATTGCCGCGTCATTAAATATACAATAACCACTGCCGTAATCTGCGAACGCATGGTGATAGCCGCCAGCAAGGTTTATGGATAGCCCACATTGCAGCGCCGCTTTTGCAGCAGCCATGGTATTGCCTACAGACTGTAATGTGCGAGCGACGAGGGTGTGGCTGTAGGGAAATCCAATACGTTTTTGTTGTTGGGGAGAAAGCGTGCCTTGCAAAAAGTCAGTGACATATTGTTGTGAATGCGCACGTAGGATGTCGTTGGGCGTCGCAGCATCGGCGCAGTTTAATTCGAAATGTTCTTTGGCATCTTTATGTGACATCACGCGCTCGAACAGCAGGCGATACTTGTCTATTGGAAAGCGGTGGTGTGGCGGTAAATCAAGTTCTGAGTAAATAGGGTGATAAAATAGCTTCATCGGTTGTATTGTTTTTCTGCCAACTGGATACGCTCTTCGCACGCACCAATTGCCTTTCGACAACGGCCTAATCGAGCGTGCAGCGCGAGTATTTCAGTGTTTAACTGTTGCGCTTGAGTGGGATCTGCTTTGCCCATAGCCAGTTTCCTTTCATTGATCATGGCTTCAAGGCGGCGCTCGAATTCATGGTTTTGCGCTAACTCTTGATAGAGCTCATTGGTCGGCTTAATGATTTGTTGAACGGCTTTTTGATACTTCTTCGCTTTGGCGCTTGGAGTGTTTTCTTTGGCCCAAACAGGGGTGGCCTTGAGCACTTTTACAATCGCTTCAATTTGTTCACTCAAATGATTGATCGCGTGAGCATATTGATGGCGAGCGTTTTGATATTCACTGCGCCCCAGTCTGTCTAACTGTTGTTGCGCTTCATCAACATAGTCCACAAGCAGCATGCTTTTAGTGGTAAATACTGAGCGCTCAAATAAAGAGTGTTGTGATTGCATATACCGGTTTTTTGAAAACCATTTAGCTTTATCAAATTGTTCTGCGTCAGCGCGAAGCCGTGATAGTTGCTCTTGTAATCTTGAAAGTGCGCGCTGTCCCTGCATCACAAATATGCCTCGTAAATAAGCTTTAAAGCCAATATGATCACCACAGTGTTGAATACCGGACGAATAACCTTAGACCCAAAGCGTATCGCTGAATGCGCGCCAAGCCAAGCACCTACCATCAAAAAGATGCCCATGGTAACACCGAGGATGAAATTAACATGGCCCAGTGCAACAAAGGTGATGAGTGAAATAAAGTTACTCACAAAATTCATTGATCGAGCGAGGCCACAGTTAAACAGTAAGTTCATTTTGTACAGCATACTGTTGGATGCAGTCCAAAATGTGCCAGTACCTGGCCCTGCAACACCATCAAAGAAGCCAAGAGACAAACCTTGTAGCCATTGTTTTATTTTCACTGTCACACTGAGCGTTGGCAGTGAGTCACTCTGCTCAGGGCTCAATTTACCAAACAGGGAATACACAGCTACAGCAATGATAACCAGCGGGATCACCTTGTTTAAAAACTCGATACTCAAGCTGTCAACGACTATTGTGCCTATTGCTGCACCTATGGCTGTTGCAAAAATTGAAGCGGCCCAAAATTTTGGGTCAAACAAGCGGCGGCGATAATAGGTCACACTGGCAGTCAACGAGCCAAAGCTTGCTGCTAATTTATTGGTCCCGAGCGTGAGATGGGGAGGTAGCCCCGCCGTGAGTAACGCAGGCACCGTTAGCATACCGCCTCCGCCGGCAATGGCATCGATGAAGCCCGCGGCAAGTGCAACTGCGCAGAGTATGGCCCACGTTGAAGGGTCTATCGCTAATTCAAACATTAATAGTCTATTTGTCTTTTAAATGGCGGTAAGGTGTCGAGCATGGCTTTACCATAACGTTTGGTTACTAAACGGCGGTCATAAATAGTAATCGTGCCGCTGTCACGCTCTTTGCGCAGCAGTCTACCACAGCTTTGTACTAATTTCTTTGCTGCGTCGGGAACGGTGATCGACAAAAATGGATTACCGCCTTTACTTTGCACGAACTCGGCTTGCGCTTCTTCAATTGGTGATGTTGGCACTGCGAATGGGATCTTGGTGATCACCAAGTTCGTTAGATAATCGCCGGGTAAATCGAGGCCTTCCGACAAGCTTTGTGTACCGAACAAAATACTTCCTTGACCATCGTCAATACGACGTTTGTGTCGGCGAATGAGTGCATCTCGTGACACCTCACCTTGCACCAGTAAATCCCAACCACGTGCGCGTAGACGCTCGGCAACGTGTTGCATTTGCCAGTATGATGCGAATAACACTAGGTTGGCTTTAGACTTATCTAAAGTGCTTGGCAGTGCACTTGCCAAAAAGTCACTAAATGCTTTATCTGTTGGCTCACAGTCAGTTTTAGGAATATGTAATGTGGCCTGCTTTGGGTAATCGAACGGTGAGGGGACCTTGATAAATTTAGCCCCTTCTTCACCTCTTAAACCACTTTCATGAGCAAAATGCTCAAATGAGCCAAGGGCCGTTAATGTGGCGGAGCAAAGTACCGCACCAGCACATTCGCGCCAGAGCTTGTCTTTGAGGTAAAAGCCAACCTCTATCGGGCAGTCACTAAGTAGGTAATCATGGTGGTTTTTGTATTCCATGCGCTTAATCCACCTCGCATGGGGCACACTTTCTGTTTGTTTACTGTAACTGGACCACAGCTTATAAAGTGTTTCTAAGCGGGCAATGTATTGACCACTTTCAGCGAGGATCGGGTCAGCTATAAAGGCTTTAACATCGCCATCATTCACATCACTGCTGAGTGTTTCATGCATTTTCGTCAGAGTACGCAGCGCCACTTTTGCGCCTTCACTGATATCTTTAGCCTGAATCGTGAGCTGTTCTGGCAATATGCCATGTGAAAAGCGATAGGTACTATCTTCACTGTATTGGTAATCAGCACCATCGAGCATAGTGAGTACTGCTTTGTGACCACGGGAAATATCATCGATAGCGTCATTTAACTTAAATTGGCTTCCGGAGACACTGGCGCTGAAAATTGTTTGCGCCATTTTGCCACTGAACTTAAGCAGCTTTTCTAACCAATCTTGTGTGCCTTTGATTGTCGCTGCTGCCGAAGAAAAGTCTCGAGTAATATGCGCAAGGTGGTGAGCTTCATCAATCACATAAATGCAGTTTTCAGGCTCGGGCAGGATAACCCCTCCGCCAAGCTCGAGATCGGCCAACAGCAGACTGTGGTTGGCCACGAGCACATCCATCTGGGCAATTTTTTGTCGTGCTAAATGAAAAGGACATGTTTGGTGGGCCTTCATTTGGCGCTGGCAAGAGTGTTTATCACAAGCTATTAGGTGCCATACCCTATCTGGAATAACATCGGCCCATGAGTCACGGTCACCTTGCCATTTCTTTTCAAGGTAGGCTTGACGCAGTTGGGCTAAACATTTTTGTTCCATCTCACTGAGCGGCGACGTTAATGTTGGCATGAGTGCCATTTGTTGTTGGTCTTCATTGAGGGCGTTTTCGAGTTTGTGTGCGCACACGTAACGACCTCGTCCTTTGACAAGATCATAGCTAAAAGTGAGCCCACTTTGCTGTGCGAAAAAGGGCAGCTCTTTGTACAGAAGTTGTTCTTGCAGCGCAACAGTAGCTGTTGAAATTACGAGCTTTTTATTTGCCTTTAGTGCAACAGGCAATGCCCCTAGGCAATAGGCTAGAGATTTACCTGTACCTGTGCCCGCCTCGATAACACATATGCGTTGCTTTTTATGGTAATCGCCACTGAGCGTTTTCGCTATTTCTGCAACTAAGTAATTCTGGCTTGGTCTTGGGGTGTAGTCATCTAAGCTATCAGCGATCCGTTTATGGGCGTCACGAATGGTTTTTTTTATTGGGTCGCTGAGCATGATTGGTACTTATGTATATATTTACAGTGCTGTCATTTTAGGGGCTCATTTGGCAAGACTCAAGCGCTTATCGCGCTATATATAAAATGTCAGCTGTATTTGTTGGCATGCTTAGGTAAACTGCCAGTATTCCTATCGTTAAAGGTAAGCACGTGTCAGTCATAGCAGGATTTATTCTTTCCATACAAACACAACAGCGTCGTGATGGAATTCGCTATGTGTTGTGGCTTGCCAGTGACAATGGTCCCGTAAAAGTCGTGACTGACGCGCAGCAAGCGGTCTTTTTTGTGCTGGAGCGCAGTGCAAGTCAAGTTAAAAGCCTATTGCACAATCAAGGTATCGACGTGCAAATCTCAGCAGTCACCTTAAAGAATTTTGCTGAGCAACAAATGTGTGCCTGTTATTTTAACAAGCTACAAGATTATTATGCTGCCAGAGACGCGTTGCGTGACGCTCATATAGCGGTGTATGAGGATGATATTAGGCCTCAAGACCAGTTTTTAATGGAGCGGTTTATTCGTGGTGCGGTGTGGGTGAAAGGTCAATATTCGCCAGGCCACAGCGATTTTATGCAAGGCGCGCAAATAAAGCCTAACGAGCACTTTAAACCCACACTGACAGCGCTCTCTTTGGATATAGAGTGCAGTGGCGACGGCATTTTGTATAGTTTTGCCGTGCACAGTGACAGCTACACTAAAGTGGTGATGGTTGGGAACCAACAACAGAGCAGTCCTTCATGGCTTGAGTTTGTACCCGATGAAGTAGCGTTATTATTACGTTTAAACGATATCATTTGCGATCAAGACCCAGATTTAATCATTGGTTGGAATGTTGTTGATTTTGACTTTCAACTGTTGTGCTTTCGTGCAAAGCAATTAAATGTGAATTTAAACTTTGGTCGAAACAAAGAATCGGTCATATGGCGTGGAGGGCAAATTAATAAGCTTGTCGTGCCGGGACGCGCCGTGCTAGATGGCATTGAGATGCTTAAAAACGCCACGTATCACTTCACTAGTTTTTCATTGGATAACGTCGCCCATGAAATGCTGGGTGAGCGAAAATTGATAGATGGTGGCGATAAGCTTGGGCAGATACAGCATTTATTTGAGCATGACAAAGTTAAATTGGCACAATACAACCGTAAAGATGCGGCATTGGTGTTGGAGATTTTCCGAAAGCTTGAGTTAGTGGACTTTGCCGTCGCAAGGACACGCCTCACAGGGTTGCCATTGGAGCGCTTAGGAGGTTCGGTTGCTGCATTTACAAATTTATATCTACCGCACTTACATCGAAGTGGTTATGTTGCCCCCAATCTTGGCGAGCATGGATTGCATTTCGATAGCCCCGGCGGTTATGTGATGGAGTCGACTCCTGGCCTTTACCAGAACGTTGCAGTATTGGATTTCAAAAGTCTGTATCCCAGCATCATTCGCACCTTCCGTATCGACCCTCTCGGTTTAATTGCGGGCTTGGCCGACAAAGAAAACAGTATTGAAGGATTTAATGGGGGCTATTTTTCTCGCACACAGCACCATTTACCGCAATTGGTTGCCACGCTCTGGGAGGCAAGACAAGCGGCAAAGGATGAGGGAGATCACCACCTCCAACAGGCAATCAAGATTATTATGAACAGTCTTTATGGTGTGTTGGGATCGACTGGTTGCCGATTTTATGACCCGCGGTTATCTAGCTCAATCACATTACGGGGCCATGAAATCATGCAAACAACAAAGTTATGGCTTGAAGAAATGGGAGTGCAGGTCATCTATGGAGATACCGATTCGACGTTTGTATCTTTACCGGAGAACTTATCGCTAGAGGAAAGTCACACCCTTTGCGTGAACCTTGTTGGAAAAATAAATCAAAAGTGGGCGGAAAAGCTAAGTCAAGAGTCTAATTTATGCAGCTTCATGGAGTTGGAGTATGAAAGCTTGTTTAGACCTTTTTTTATGCCCAAAGCTCGGCACAAAGATATTGGCAGCAAAAAACGTTATGCCGGATTGCTTGCTCAAAAGGACTTTAAACTAGTTTTCAAAGGGATGGAGTCGGTGCGTTCAGATTGGACACCCTTAGCAAGGGATTTCCAGCAGGCGTTATTCAGGGCACTGTTTAATGATGCCGATATAAATGCCGTGGTTCAGCACTATGTCAATGAAACACAAGATATTTCTGATTTGAATAAGTTCGTATATGCAAAGCGGTTAGGTAAAAAACCTGAACAGTATGTTAAAACAATTCCTCCTCATGTTCGCGCCACGTTGAAGTCTTCAAAACAATTCCATAAAGGTGATTGGATTGAGTATGTGCAAACCGTCAATGGCCCAGAGCTCATGCCCACGAACACGCCATTAGATATTCAGCATTATATGGAAAAGCAACTTCAGCCCATCATCGACGACCTCAGTGGAATAGGTATATCTGTTGAAGCAGTGAGCTTTGATGGACAATTCTCACTGATTTGATGCTCTGATCTTGTACATGCCCCAGTAAAAATTGTTTGGGGACAAGGTGTGCCCCCAAATTAATAGCCGTGAGGCTGCTTTAGCATTCAGCTAATTTTTTTAGATAAGGATCTGAGCGATTAATGGCTTTGGTATTAATGCCTTGCCTTACTTGATAGGAGCTGGGAGTGAATACTTTATTCTTACTGTTGACAAAGTCTACAACAGAATCATTCCACTCCAAGCCTGTGAAATCGAACACTTCTCTCGCTTGAGTCTCAAAATTTGATACAAATTCTTCGTAATCCAAAGAAAGTATATTGTCAGAGAAAATACCCTGCCAATGCTCCATCATGTCATCATGTAACTCTTGCATGTGAGCGATACCCTCAAGGGTATTAGTGAAAGTCATATGGTTCGAAAACATGTTTGCAAATATTGATAGAGCATTATCTTGCTTATTGCGCTTCATGTTAATGACCTTCATATTTGGGAACATTAACTTGAGTAGACCTAAATAGAGGAAGTTACCTGGAAGTTTATCGACACTTCTGAGCTTGCCTTCAACATGGCAATTGGCAATATAATCGAGATAATCTGACGCAAGATCCGCAAATAAGCTAGCTGGCGCCAAGCCTATATCTTGAGGGAAGCGAATATTATACAGTCGTCCGTTTACAGCTTTATTAAGAGCAGGGGATTCTCCAGCTGCGCATATGCAGCCACTTCGCTCAAGCACTTGCTCCAACAATGTAGTACCACTGCGAGGCATACCTACTATGAATATGGGGGATACGTCTTGATTACCTTTGTGCTGATACTTAGAAAGTAATTCGCTGGTAAACGATTCTTTAATTAATTTAACTTGCTCATCAACCTGCTTGCCATCATAAGGAAAGAGCTTACTTTGAAGGCTATTACCTTGACTCCAATGCAGCCAGGCTTTGTCGTGCATATTGCAATCATCGTACATTTTTCCCAGCGCCATGTGCGCTTCAATTTTTTGATCGTCTCCGACTAAAGCGTTTTCAATAATTTGTGTCGCTATTTTTTCTATATGCGTATCTACATTTTTGAATTTTGTCGACTTTACAATGCCATAAAGTGCGGTTGCACTGTTAGGTTGGATATCAAGAATGTGTTTGTATAAATCGATTGCTTGTGAAAAATTCCCATCACCGTGTTCTATATCGGCTAGAACACCGATAGCATATATATCATCTGGCTTATTAGCTAATATCTCTTTATACAGCCCATGAGCCTTATCATGAGCGAAGCTCTTTATGTAAAGCATCGCGAGCTTATGCTTTTGGTTGTGATCCCCTTTGTCTTCACAAATTCGTTCTTGCACAGGAATGGCCTTAAGGTATTGTGAAGTCTGCAAATAAAAATCTACGGCGCAATGGAGATAATACTCTTGAGAACCAAACTGCCTCACTAACTTTTCTATGTAGTTGTTTGCCTTTGGCCAATCCATAAGCTTAAAGTGGTTAAAGGCAAGCTGTAAGATTACCTTCCCCTCATTTGGGTATTCAGCACTTAATTGCTCTAATTCTTCTATTGATTTTTGGTGAGCCCCTTTATTAAACAGCATTTGTAATTCTTGTAGTTTCTTGTCTATTAAAGTCATTCTAATTCTCAAAAATTGGCAGTAGGTCAAACGCTATCGTTAATCTGCGTTTGTCATTTTTTAACACATTTGTTCCATGCCACATATAGGATGGAAACAATACAACATGGCCCTGTTTTGGGGTTATTTCCACCTTCGCTTCAGATTTAACTCCCTGGAGATCCATTTTACCGAGGTGCAAGGCTCCTTCATTCCCTGTTAATTCAGGAACTTCCACATAATAAACGCCACTTATCCAACCTCGGCTGTGGTAGTGGCTTGTATGAAAGCCGTTGTCTTTCAAACATACAGACCAAGCACCAGAAAACTTAAATTCACTACCAGCAAATTTTCTTGTTGGATGTTCTTTGCTTTCAGGTAAGTTGGCGATATAAGTTTGTATGTGGGCTATTAGGCTAGATTTAAAGTCTTGTATAACAGCATTATCGAGGTTAAGAATGTTACCCAGAGTCTGTGTGCCCCCAACTACTGACTGACCAATAGGTGGAGCGCCTATCTCATGAATACCCATTAAAGTATCTGCTAGCTTGTCATTAGCATCAAACCCTTGGAGTGCAGAGCTATCGATTAATCCATCGAAGTCATTAAGCCCTACGTAATCAGTGGCGCCTGCCAGCTCTAATGCACTTGCGTGCAGACACCAATACCCTTGATCAAGAGCGTGCTCTTTTGTCAACTCTACTGTATCGTTTAATGCTTCAGAATAATTACCAACTGCGATATTGCACCTGGCTCGCCACATTCTCTCTGTTGCGCTGAACCCTTCGTTTGTATTCTCAAGGGCTAAGATTCCATTTTCATACTCACCTCTTTCGTAACAAAGCTGACACTCTATCAAGTGCCATGGACCAGAATGTTTGAACTTTGATTTCGCAATGTCCAAAACCTGCTCGGTAGTATTCCAATCTTTTGTATGAACTAGGAGGTTTAAAAAGCCAATGAAGTGTTCTTTTGATAGTTTATCTAATCCTATTTCATAATATTTGGCATAGGGAGCGTCATACCTATATTCGAGCTTCACCCTTGCTAATTCATTTGTCAAAACGGGGAGGGCACCGCAATACATTATCCCTTCTTCCAAGCAGGCAATAGCCCCTTTTACATTGCCTATTAAAAGGTGCGTGCCAGTAAGCTGAATATATGCATGATGACGCTTTCTATCTTTTTCTTTAGCTCTTTCAAAATACTGCAAAGCGTCACTGTA
The DNA here is from genome assembly GCF_049257235.1 of Pseudoalteromonas maris. Taxonomy (NCBI): domain Bacteria; kingdom Pseudomonadati; phylum Pseudomonadota; class Gammaproteobacteria; order Alteromonadales; family Pseudoalteromonadaceae; genus Pseudoalteromonas; species Pseudoalteromonas maris. The sequence goes on along the minus strand of NZ_JBMMUF010000001.1, from coordinate 160,694 downwards.
TTGACCAATTTCCTTGGTATACAAGCCCAAGTTATATAAAGACACGTAATCAAGTGCACTAACTTTATCGAGATTGCTCAAAGTCTCTATAGCCTGTTGATACAGCCCACGTTTAGCATAAGTCTCAGCAAGTCCGATATAATTAGCAAGCCTTGAATAACCAGAGTTAATTACTGACGAAAAGTACTCAGTTGCGCTTTGATACTTACCACGCTTAATTAAGCTATAACCTAACTTATTAATTAGATTGTGGTTTCCTGAGCGCTTAATGACCCCAGAGACTACAGGAAAAACGGTATCGAATTGCGTGGCTTTTTGACAACAGTCGATTATTACCAGCAGGTAATTTTCCTGTTGTTGTAGATTACCCGGTAGTTTTTTAAAACAATCAATAACTTGCTCATATTTTTTGAGTCTTGTGTAGAGAAAAAATTCTCGATGGACAACATCCACACTATTTCCCAAAGAGCCTTGCTTTATATTATGTAAAGCAGCTAATGCATCTTTTAACTGACCCTGTTGAATTAGATAATCAACACTTCTGATATCTAGATTCATCTCAACTCTCCGACTATATAAAAAAGGCCGCTTATGCGGCCTTTTTAGATCTTTAGCAACTATTAGAATTTAACAGTTACGCGACCGTAGAAGAAACGACCTGTTGGGTCATACAAACTCGCATCGAAAGAGTTTGCGAACGCTTGTGTTGAGATTGGTGGAACTTTGTCGAACAAATTCTTAATACCAAATGTCAAACGAGTGTTCATATCTTCTAGCATATAGCTTGCCTGAATATCGTGATAAACAGTAGTGCCTAGTTTGTTTTCGTCATTGTCTAGGTCGCTACAAGCCCAAGTGTCAGTAGACACGTTTGAGATACCACAATCTTCGATTTGCTTACCAATTAACTGTAGGTTGTAGTTAAATGAGAAGTTATCAAGCATGTAAGTAACGTCGAAGTTTGACTTCCAGCGAGGGAAACCAGCATCACCTAGGTTACGGCCAGAGTAGTTTGAACTCGCAACACCCTGATCGTTAACTAAACGGTAAACATCAGTATATGTTGCATCAAGAACTGTTTTGAATGAACCGAAGCTAGTTTCGAAATCATACATGATATCGAAGTCAACACCATTTGTTTCGAGCTTACCAGAGTTCAGCAGTGGGTTGATGAACGTTACTGGAACACCACTTGGTGCACGTGTTAGTAACGAATCACAGTTTGGTGCAATTGGGTGATTCGCATCATCAGAATCTTTACCTGCATAGTTTGAACAAGTGTCTAGTACTTGTTGGAAACCAGCCGAAGTAATGACGTTTTCGATTTCAATGTCCCATACATCAACAGATAGGTTTAGACCTTCAACGAAGCTAGGTTCATAAACGATACCGTATGACAAGCTTTCTGATTCTTCTGGCTCTAGTGAGTCATTCGAACCTACTTGCGCTTCTAACTGTGTGTTAGGCTGAGTATATGCTGGTGGAACGTCAGCACAAGCGCCACCATTACATGGATCCGTTACTGATGGGAATGTTACAGATAAACCACCGAACAAATCACTGATTGAAGGAGCGCGGAAACCTGTTGAAGAGTTAGCACGAGCCATCAAATCATCGTTTACACGCCACGTTAGACCAACGCTGTACGATGTATTGTCACTTTCGAAACCGACTGAGTTTTCGATATCTGTATAACGGATAGCCGCTGATAGTTCTAAGCTTTCCATCATTGGTGCGTCAGCAACTAGAGGCGCGATTACCTCTAAGTGGTATGAAGACTCAGAGAAGGTACCTTCTGTAGGCTGAATCGAACCACCTGATGACTGACCGCTTTGGACTAGGTAGTCTGGAAGGTTGTAACCTTCTTCACGACGGTATTCGTAACCTGCTGCGATGCCTAAATCACCCGCTGGTAGTGATACAGGTGAACCTGAAATGTTCGCCGCATAGTTCCAAAGTTTGTTACCACCTTGGCTTGTTTCAGTTGTAGTGATGTAATCAAGCATTTCTGGAGTGATTGAGCCTTCGCCACCAAACAAGTTTAGAGGTACACAACTTGAGTCAGTATTACAATCTGCACTTAGAGCTTGAGCGATACGCACCATGTTCAGACGACCTTTGGTAGTTTGAACTGACGAGTTGTCACCGTAACCGAAGTGTACAGACCAATCCCAATCTACATCAGCGATGTTAATAAAACCGTCAAAACCTAAGTTGAACTTCCAAGTCTCAACTTTTTGTGAGAACTCACGCCCGCCGTTTTCGATCATTCGACGACCGATGAAACCACCGTTGTAGTAGCTCATGTGTTCTTCACCGAAAATATCGAAACCGAATGGGTTGTAGATGTTCTCAGCTGAAATGACCGTCGGGTTAAGCGCTTCTGCACCACCTGCCCAAGGACCAATGAAAAGAGGCATTGGAGCAAGGAACTGTGCTGATTCACGGTGGTTGTATAGTACATCTGTACTCATGCGTACATTGTCAGCTAGCTCATAACCACCAGTAGCGTATAGTGACCAACGATCCTGAGGTGTCAGAAGATAGTTCACTGGTGCGTAGTTGTAGCGAATATTGTTAGAAAATGGTGTGAAATCGCTGTCTGGATTAGCAGAGCCATCCGCGTTAAATGGGGTGTTAGGAACCGTACCATCTGTAGGGAAGCCTTGAGTTACTGAGTGGTTAACGAAACCACGGTAGTTGTCAGCAGATGTTCCGTCTACGAAAGAGAAACGGCCTTGCGGAGTACCTGAAGAACCTAAACGGTTACCGGTACCAAATTGTGGCACGTTTGAGATTTCACGGTCGCCGGCCCAGATTGGCTCTTGCTTGGTGTAAGAAACATTTAGCGCAACGTGACCTTTATCTGTTGCTGTACCTACAGTGAAGTCGTATTGCTCTTGAGCACCGTCACCTTCTGAGCTTTCACCCATGTATGCAGTCGCTTCAACACCTTCGAAATCTTTACGAGTAATGATGTTAACAACACCTGCTACTGCATCTGAACCGTATACGGCGCCAGCGCCGTCTTTAAGGACTTCGATGCGTTTGATAACAGTTGTTGGAATGGTATTTAGGTCAACTGAAGAGTCAGCACCTGTGCCTGAGTTAATCCAACGACGGCCGTTTACAAGAACTAGCACGCGGCTAGAACCTAAGTTACGTAAGTCGATACGAGTTGAACCGTCACCACCGTTGTTGAAGGTAGTATTAATTGCCGAACCTGCGATAGGAAGCGTTTGTAGGAAGTCACCTACAGAAGTAAGGCCTGTTGCCTCTAATGAAGCACGGTCAATAATTGCTACAGGTTGTGCTGTTTCAAGATCTGCACGTTTGATGCGTGAACCTGTTACTTCGATACGTTCTACTTCTTCTGCACCTTCTTCAGCCGCGATAGCGTTTGCTGACATACCAGCAGTTGAAGCAGCACCAAAAGCAAGCGCTAGACGCACTGATTTTGCGATTTTGCTGTTTAACATTGGATTCTCCCTGCGTCACGTTAATGTGACAGATTATTTTTTATTTTGATTACGCCTGTTGCGAAGTCTTATTTAAGTTCGCAGACAGAATTTAAACAGCGAAACAAACTCTGGTCAACAATAATTTAACTAAATTAGTCGTGTTATTTACCTTTTTGTAACAATTTGGGGTTTGGCGCTAAATGAGTTGTGAAAGATGTATTTTTACAAATTTTAAACTCTTCTTGTAAAGATTTAATTACGAGTTGGGAGATATTGCTATTAACTAATTTAAATGGAGGGAAACAGTGCATTTGATGAAGTTTCTAAAAATATTTACGAAAGTCGTAAATGTCTGCTTTGCTTAACTTATGTTATTGTTTTTATTTGTTTTTATTGCTTCTTATTGTGGTTTATTGTTTCTATGTTGTTGATTTTGATCGTTTCGTTGTTAATTTGATGTTGACCTGTGTTTCTCAAATTGTTTAGTATCTTCCCAAGAAATGTATGTTGTTACATTTTCTAATTAGTTGTTCACAACAATAAATAATTAGTCACATCTAAATGTGACCCAGGGAGAATCCAATGTTAAACAGCAAAATCGCAAAATCAGTGCGTTTAGCACTAGTTTTTGGTGCTGCTTCGACTGCTGGTATGTCAGCAAACGCTATCGCGGCTGAAGAAGGTGCAGAAGAAGTAGAACGTATTGAAGTAACAGGTTCACGCATCAAGCGTACAGACATGGCTGGTGACCTTCCGGTTACAGTTATCGACCGTCAAGCAATCGAACTTAGCGGTGAGGCTTCAGCAGCTGACTTGCTACGTAACACAACAGTGAATAGTCTAGGTTCATTCCGTCCTCAATCTGGTAGTTCAGCACAGGGTGTGTCTTCAGTGAGCCTTCGCGGTCTAGGTTCAGACCGTACACTAGTTCTAGTTGATGGTCGTCGTTTACCTAAATCAACTCTAACTGGTTCAAGCCAAGACTTGAACTCTATCCCAGTAGCAGCTATCGAGCGTGTTGAAATTCTTACTGATGGCGCATCTGCACTATATGGTTCTGATGCTATCGGTGGTGTAATCAACGTTATCACTCGTAAAGATTTCAATGGCGCGGAAGTTCAACTAGGTGGTGCTACTATTGAACATGAAGGCGGCGACCGTGAAAATGGTTCAGTTGTCTTTGGTGCTTCTTCTGACAATGCGTCAGTGCTAGCAGGTGCTTCTTGGAGCGGTCGTGACATCGTCTTTGCACGCGACTTCCCTTGGTATTCACCAGGTGGTTCAGTATATTCAAATAACTTCACAACATTCTCAGTTGTAGAAGGTGAAAAGTCTTCAAACTTTGATTTCTTCTCTCCAGAAGCGACATGTGAAGGCGTAGGCAATGAAAACTTCTACCGCATCGGTGCTCGTTGTGGCTTTAACTTCGCATCAGTATCTGCGGACGAAGCGTCAATTAAAAACCGTTCTGCATTCGTGAAGGCACGTTTTGAAATCAATGATAACTGGAACTTGTATTCAAATATCAATATTTCACAAACAAAGTCATTTGGTCGCTATGCACCATCTCTTGACACTACAGCTTTCGACTCAACCATGCAGATTGATGCCGACAGCCCGAACAACCCAACTAACCCAGATAGCCCATTGTACGATGCATCTTTAGGTCTAGAGCAACAGCCTCTTGACTTCTGGCACCGTTTTGCGGCTCTTGGTAACCGTGATAACAGCTTCACAAGTGAGCTAAAAGACATCGTTGTTGGTTCTGAAGGTTACATCGGTAACGTGTTTGTTGATTTCGGTGCTCGTAAGACACTAAATGAAAGTAACAACATCGGTTCTGGTTATGTTCTTCGCGGCGTAGCACGTCAGTACATCAACGACGGCACGTATGACCTATCTGATCCATACGGCGCTTCTGATGCTGTTCGTAAAGCAATGACTGTAACAACTTCTCGTGTTGGTAAGTTTAACCAAGAAGAAGTTTACGCAAATGCTTCATTCGACGTGATGGAAACGTCTGCTGGTATGATTCAAGGTTTCGTTGGCTTTGAATATCGTACAGAAGATTATGCGGATAACTACGATTCACTATCTGAAGCAGGCCAAGTAGGTGGTTCTTCTGGTAGTTCGGCAGCGGGTGACCGCTCAGTTCGCTCTGCGTTCTTCGAAGCACTAGTACCTCTAGCTGACACTTTTGAGCTTAACATTGCTGGTCGTTACGATGACTACTCTGACTACGGTAGTGATTTCTCTCCAAAAGTATCTGTACGCTACGACGGTGTTGAAGATCTAGTTCTTCGTGCATCTTGGGGTGAAGGTTTCCGTGCTCCATCACTACCTGACCTTACACAACAGCCAGCAGAATCTGCTGACTCGGTAAGTGATGATCTTCACTGTGCGGCAATTGGTGAAGCGGCGGGTTGTAGCTCACAAATCAATGCGGTTGTTATCTCTAACCCAGATCTACAATCAGAGAAATCAGAATCAATCTCACTAGGTGCTGTATACACGCTTAACGATAACTTTGATTTCGAAATTGACTACTACGATATTGAAGTAACTGACCGTATCCGTGCGTTCAGCTCTCAAACTATCATCGATGCAACACTACGTGGCGATGCTCTACCTCCTGCGTTCACTGTGAAACGTGCTCCTAATGGTGCGATTTCTGAAGTGGTACGTGGTTTTGGTAACGATGGTTCACTAGAAACTAGTGGTATCGACTTCAAAGCGTCAGCTCGATTTGACTTCGGTGATGCTGGCTCGTTACGCTCTAACCTATCTTACAGCTGGATCAAAGATTACAGCACAGATGGTGGCCGTAGCTTCGTTAAAGACCCAGGTGTACCAGAGTATCGTGCAACATTAGCAACTTCATACTCAATCGCTGATTTCGACATCGCTTGGAACATGAACGTTATCGGTTCTCAGTATGAAGATATCAATGACGGTCAAGGCGAAGGTCATATCCCTTCATGGGTAACTCATGACCTACAAGTTGGCTATAATGCACCTTGGAACGGCAAGTTCACTCTTGGTTCACAAAACGCATTTGGTAAAGAGCCGCCTTTATTCGCATTCGGTGGCCGCGATTACAACTTCAACCTATATAACGGTTTTGGTCGAATCGTATACTTCAACTACAAGCAAACTTTCTAATATAACTTGTAGACTAATCTAAGCGGCCATTGGCCGCTTTTTTTTGGAGCAAATTTTATGAAGCACTGGCAAAGCTTTTGGCAACAGACGAGTATGGTTTCGAGTTTCGGCCGTGAAGGTCAGCGTTATGGCTATCCGGAGACTATCGAGCGCTTTTGGCGACGCGTAGCAGTAAACTTCAATAACGAAGATTCTGTTCTTGATATTGCTTGTGGTAAGGGAGCTCTGGCGTTATTGATCGCAAACGAATGTGCGCAAACGCCACGTGCACTGGATATTCATGCAACAGATATAGTTGAAATTGATTTGTCAGATGTGGGTAATGCTTTCGAGGAGTTTGAGTCTATAACATGGACTTTGGGTTATAGTTTAGACGCGCTTCCATATGAAAAAATGGCATTTAACCATCTTGTAAGTCAATTTGGCGTCGAATATGCGGGATTTGACGAGAGCTTAGTGGGAAAGTTACTTGAGCTTGTAAAGCCAAACGGGACTATTAATTTTCTTGTGCACTCAAAAGACTCCGCAATTAGCGTTGATTCGGCATCTGGGATTAGAGCGATTGAGGCTGTGTTTAATTCAGGACTGTTTTTATGGCTTTATCAAAGGTTCTGTGAAAACGCTGCATCGCAACAGATCTATGATTATTTAGACGCAACCTTTAACAGCATAAGTAGCGAACTTGCAGGAAACTCTTGGTTAGAAGACATTAAAAAGAGTTTTATGAACTTGGTTGACGCTCAAAAGCAGAATCAAGTGTTGTTATTAGATAAATTAGCGTCAAATCTTGAGCAAACGGTAAGTAGATTACATCAACAAATAAAAGTGGCATTAAACACTGAAGAATTGAAGGTATTACTTGGCAATTTCATTAATACACATTTTGAAGTGACCCCAGTGGAAGTCGATGGCGCTCGATTTGGTATACATATTTATATCAAAAAGCTTTAGGGCCAAATGAAATACAAGTTTGTGGGAGAACTTGTTTGCTTATTGAGGGTATCCTTGGTTTCTAAAAGGAAAAATCCAATCTCAACTCAATGAATAGTCGCTAGAAACTATCTACAACTGCTTAAAAAAAGGCTGAGCTGAGTGCGGTTTTTATCGAGAGTTCAATCACCAATAGAGCATCAAACACCAATAAATTTTAATTTGTTTGCTTTAATTCAAGTGAAAAATAGTAAACAACACTAACTTCAATAAAATTAACTTTTTATTTCCAAAATAGTACGCACGGCACACAGAGCGGGGGATAAGTAGTCTTATAATGTTAATTTTTTGTTTCAGTAGAGAAAACAAGACGAAAGCAAGGGAATTTGCGATAAACATCGAGTTGACAGCACTGGAACCTTTTAGCATTATTGGCAAGTTGGTATCACTAGAAAGATACCTAGGTTGGCTCACATCCTAGTGGGTTAATTAAAATTCAAAAAGTAACATTACTTAATTGGTTGGGAACTATGTCTGTTAAAATCAGAAAGAGTCTTGTAGCTTCTGCGTTGGTTGGCGCAGCTGCACTAGCAAGCAACAATGTGATGGCAGATCCTTTGAATGAATTGCACAAAGCTGGTGCAACTATTCAAACGGCTGCTGTTAAGTCTCAAACTAAAGTCGATAACATCTATGGTCAAACTATCGAGTTAATCGCTGATTACCGTTCGACAGTAGATGAAACTGAAATCATGAAGGTCTATAACGACCACGTTCAGCGTCTTGTTGACGACCAGAATGCTCAAATCGAGTCTCTAGAGCGTCAGATTGCTGGTATCGATAAAACTAAACAAAACGTTGTGCCTTTGATGTATCGCATGATCGATACGCTTGAGCAATTCATCAAAGCGGACGTTCCGTTTGACACTGAAGAGCGTCTTGAGCGTGTAGAAAACCTACGCGACATCATGACAAACGCGTCAATCACTACTTCTGAAAAGTTCCGTCAGGTACTTGAAGCGTACATGATTGAAAAAGACTACAGCACGACTATGGTTGCTAACACTGGTAGCCTAAACATCGACGGTCGTGATGTTAACGTTGACTTCGCGCGTCTTGGCCGTGTTGCATATGTTGCACAGTCTTTCGACCAGAAGAATGCTTGGTTGTGGAACAACAACACTAAGCAGTGGGAAGCGTTAGGTGACGAATTCTTGAAGCCTATCAAAGAAACTATCCGTATGGCGCGTAAGCAAGCGGCTCCGGATCTTGTTAAACTACCAATCTTCGGCGCGGAGTAATAGATAATGAAGAAACTATTTAAAGGTTTTGCTGTTGCAGCAGTACTTTCTGTTTCTGCTGGTGCTGCGCTAAATGCTCACGCAAACACTCAGGTTCTAGACCAGATCCTTGAACAAGTGAAGCAAGAGCGTATCTCTGAAGGCAAACTAAACAAGCAACGTGAGCAAGAGTTCCTTGCTGAGCGTGCAGATAAACAAGCATTACTTAACACTGCAAAGCGTGAACTAGCTGCTGAGAAAGCACGTGGTGACCGTCTTCAAAAAGAGTATGCTCAGAACGAAATCACACTAGCTGAAAAAGAAACTGCACTTGAAAATGCAAAAGGTACGCTAGGTGAGATGTTCGGTGTTGTACGTCGTGCAGCACAAGAAACAATTGGTTCAATCGAAGCGTCACTAGTAAGTGCTGAAAAGCCAGGACGTGCAGAGATCCTTCGTTCACTAGCGGCAGCGAAAGAGCTTCCAACTACACGTGAGCTAGAAGATCTTTGGATTGCACTTCAAACTGAAATGACAGAGTCTGCAAAGGTGTCAACATTTGACGCTGAAGTTGCTGAGCTAGACGGCGCTACTTCTACTAAGAAAGTAACTCGTATCGGTAACTTTAACCTTATCACAGACGACGGTTACCTAATCTACTCAGGTGACACGCAGTCAATTCAACCACTTGGTCGTCAGCCAGACGGTTACGTTCTAAACACAGCAAGTGATCTAATCAACACTTCTGCGGACGCGTACACTGGTTTCTATGTTGACCCTACTCGTGGTTCAATCCTTCGTCTAAACACACAGAAAGCGACTGTTGAAGAGCGTTTCCACCAAGGTGAAGAAGTTGGTTACATCATCGCTGTGCTTCTAATTGTTGGTTTCCTAATTGCGATTGTTCGTCTAGTTGACCTAACAATCACTGCAGGCAAAATCAAGAGCCAGCTTAAGAACACAAGCGCACCTTCAGAAGGTAACCCGCTTGGTCGTATCCTTAAAGTCTACCACGACAACAAGAATCAAGACGTTGAAAACCTTGAGCTTAAACTTGATGAAGCGATTCTTCGTGAAACGCCACGCATCGAGATGGGTATCAACATCATCAAGATTTTGGCAGCTATCGCACCACTACTAGGTCTTCTAGGTACAGTTGTTGGTATGATCAACACGTTCCAGCAGATCACTCTATTCGGTACTGGTGATCCTAAGATCATGGCTGGTTCAATCTCAATGGCTCTTGTAACTACCGCTCTAGGTCTAATTGCGGCACTTCCGCTAATCCTAGTTCACGCTGTTGTTGCGGGTAAAAGTAAATCAATCATCCACATTCTTGATGAGCAAAGTGCTGGTATCGTAGCTGCTCACGCGGAGAAGGAGAAAGCCTAATGCTAGTCCTGATGGAGATTTGGGAATCTATCAGGGATTTTGTTGGCACAGGCGGCCAGGTTTTATACGTGGTCGCGATAGCACTCTTCGTCATGTGGGTATTAATGATTGAGCGCTATTGGTTCCTACTTGCTGAATTTCCGAAAATGAAGAAGGGAATTGTAGCTAGGTGGGACGCCCGCCAAGACACTACGTCTTGGTTCGCACACAGAATCCGCGATGCATGGATTTCTGAAGCGTCTGAAAAATTAGATGAGCGCATGTTGTTGATTAAGACATTGGTAGCTGTATGTCCTTTGATTGGTCTACTAGGTACAGTAACGGGTATGATCGCGGTTTTCGAAACCATGGCTACTCAAGGTACAGGTAACCCTCGATTAATGGCATCAGGTATTTCAATGGCAACAATCCCAACAATGGCTGGAATGGTTGCGGCACTATCAGGTGTATTCTTTAGTACACGTCTAGAAGCACGTGCAAGAATGGCTAAAGAAAAGCTTATTGATAGCTTGCCTCATCACTAGAGAGAGATTTGACTATGGCACGTAAACAGCGTTTTCGTGAACAAGAAGAAGCAGCCGTCGATATGACGCCGATGCTCGACATCGTATTCATCATGCTTATCTTCTTTATCGTAACTACATCGTTCGTTAAAGAAGCTGGTATTGATGTAAACAAGCCAGAAGCAGCACAAGCGACTAAACAGAAGAATGCAAATATCTTCATCGCTATTCGCTCTAATGGTGAGATTTGGATGGACAAGCGTCAGGTAGATGCCGAGCGCGTTGCTGCTAACATCGAACGTCTATTAGCTGAACAACCAACTGAGGTGGTAATTATCCAAGCGGATAAAGAAGCCAAGCACGGTGTAGTTGTTAAGGTTATGGACCAAATTAAAGCTGCGGGTATCGATAAGATATCTATCGCTGGAGATAAGTAATGATTCGTTTTCTGTTTTCACTGATTGCAGGTGGGGCAGTTACTTTCGGCTTATTCTTTTTCATGGCGTACCTCATCTCTTCTGGAGATGGGCGCGCCGCTGACGAGAAAGAGAAGATCGTTGTCGAAATTATGACGAATCCACCTGAATCCAAGGTGCAGCAGCGTAAGCGTGTTCCGCCTCCGCCGCCGCCACCGCCTAAGCAGCCGCCAAAGCCGCAGCCGCCACAGCCGGATACTAGCAATGCTAATCCTGGCGCATTAGGGTTCAACATGCCTAGTGTAAATGTGGGTGGTTCTGCCGGTGGTCTAAGTGGCCCAGGTGCATTTGGTCGAGATGGTGACGCGACACCTCTTGTTCGAATTGAACCTAAATACCCAGTGCAAGCTGCACGTGATGGTAAAGAAGGTTGGGTACAACTTTCATTCACTATCAATGAGCTTGGTGGAGTAGACGACGTTGAGGTAATCGATGCAGAGCCTAAACGTATCTTCGACCGCGAAGCAAAGCGCGCACTGCGTAAGTGGAAGTACAAGCCTAAAGTTGTGGATGGCAAGCCGGTTAAACAGCCTGGCATCACAGTTCAGCTTGACTTTAAACTGAACCAAGATCAGTAAGGAGAGTGTAGAGATGAAAAATCTATCTAAAGTTACTGCACTCGCTCTGCTTATTTCTTTGTCGGGCACAGTGGTCAGCACATCAGCTGTCGCTGCGCCTAACTACGAAGAGATTGAAAAGCGCAAGAACGCCAAAACAAAAGTAATGGGTGAGCGCGTCGGTAAAAAAGTGGTTAAAGCGTTTGAGCTTTATGAAGCTGAAGACATCGACGGCGCTATTGCGATTATGAAAGAGCTTGAACCATCAGATAAGTTCGACAAAGCGACAGTTGACCGCTATTTAGGTCAGCTTTATGCGCAGAAGGACAACTTTGATTTGGCAATCAAGCACATTCGTGATGCGATTAAACCTGATGTACTTAACTTTGGTGACCAAGAGCAGTCTATGAAGCTTCTAGGTGACTTGTTGGCGAATACCAAAAAGTACAAAGAAGCGAAACAGGCGTACATCAGTTGGATGGACTTCACAGGTGAAGAAGATGCAACAGTGTACACGCGTATTGCGCAAGCAAACTACGAGCTAGGTCTGTTCAAAGACGTTGTTGAGCCAGCTGAAAAGGCTATCCAGATTAATGCGAATAAAGAACCTCAGAAGGCTCCTTTCTCGCTACTCATGGGTGCTTACTACGAGACAAAAGATTTTCAGAACGTAGTTAAAGTTGGTGAGCGAATGGTTAAAAGTTGGCCTGAAGACAAGAAGTCTTGGACTAACTTAGGCCGCTTCTATATGCAGGTAGAAGACTATGCAAAAGGTCTTACTATCATGGATATCGCTTACGATAACGGTTACCTTGAATCAGAAACAGATTTTAAGGTTCTTGCACAGCTATATTCTTTTGTAGGTGTACCATACAAAGCCGGTTTCCATATGGAAAAGGCGATGAATGATGGTAAAGTTGAGCGTACTAAGCAAAACTTAACTGCAGTAGGTAGCTACTACCATAATGCGAAAAACATTAAGACGGCAGCTAAATACTACGAAGAAGCGGCTAAGTTTGACGACGATGCAGAGCTATATCGTAAGGCAGGCTCTTTACGTTTACAGGAGCAGCAGTTTGATAAAGCTGTAACTCTTTTAAACAAAGCGCTTGACCTAGGATCAGACAAAAAAGGGACGATTTACTCTGATTTAGCAGAAGCTTACCTTCAACAAGAGAAGTACAAGCAAGCCTATGCTGCTATTACAAAGGCAGCGGAAGACCCGAGCACGCGTAAGTTTGCTCGCAGTTGGAAAACATTTATTAAAGACAAAGCACAGCGTAATGGTGTAAGTCTTTAATAGCCAACTTTTTGGTCATGAAAAGCCCCGTAAGGGGCTTTTTTGTTGTCTCAAAAAGAGTAGGGTCTACAAGTTATATCCACTCGGCTAGTCGTTTATCCACTATGAATGATGCTTTGCAGATAAAATTGTCACTCGTTATAATCATCGCCCACGTCCTGCACTAATGGCCACTTTGAGAGCTCAATGACTAAATTTACTATTTCGCTATGCACTTTACTGCTTCTTTGCTCATGTTCTCAAGAGCCGCAATACCCTGCTGAGAAAGCGTTAGATGAGATAAAGGCCTTGAATGCTGTTCTAGTTGGGAATGCTAATACTGCTGAGGTATTTTGGCCCTATTCCGAACCTTATTTAAAAGCCCGCCATACTATTTACTCTCGCGTGAATATTGATTCATTGAATGATGCCCAGTTGCAAACGCTAAACTACCTAACTATCGAGGAGCGGTTTGTAAGAAGATATCAGCCTTGGCATTTGCTTTTTGACCTCTCCCCCTTATTAACAAGGCTAGGCGAACCACAGTGGCAATCAGAGCTCGCTAGTTGGCTTACTTTTGTCGAGTACAAGATGATGGAAGCGCAACGCAGTAAAATCTTTATTAATCAGATTGAGTTGGCGCATATAAACAATCAATTATCAGTATTGTCTGATTCACCTATGAGGAAGGAACTTACTTCATCGGTGCAATCACTACAAAAATATTTAGCAACGTATGTACCGCGAAATCAGCTTGGCTTATCTCAATTACCTAATGGGGGGGATTGGCTACAAACAAAACTAAATTATTACAGTAATGATGTGCACTCACCGATTCAGTGGTTAACCGCAATTCAGTCACAACTGAAGAGTTACGAGTCAGAGCTAGTGGCTGCTTTGCCTGAGCCTAGAACAAATGAATTGGCGAGTGATCTAGATTGGAGACAAGGTTTTGCTGATCTAAAAGGGTGGGCAAAATTACAGAATTTGAGCTCAGAGCAAAAGAAAATGGCGCTCATTTGGATGGAACTCGATCTCGGGGTTCATGCGCAAATGTGGGATGAAGAACTGGTTTTTAACCTGATGGCACAACGGGGTATTGCGCAGCCCATAGCGCAACAGCTGTTAGATAAGGTACTACGCAATCCTGGACAAAGTTTTATCTACGCATTTATTGTGCGCGAGATTTGAGCTGCGACTCGCAATGTTGGCAGCGTTGCACCGTAACATCGTGCTCTAGACGTGTGTCCTCTATAGGCTCCTCACAATCACTGCAAAAACCGAATAGTCCCAGATCAAACTGGCATTGAGTCGCTTCTAGTCGCTCAAGTTTATCAACAAGCTCTTTGTAGTTCGGGCCACTGTAGTCTCTAAGGTGTGCCACCCAATCTGATTCAGGGTGCTCATTTAGAAGCGCGAACAACTTATTGTCATGAACAACGTTAGAGTAACGTAATCGATTTAATAACTCTTCTCGAACCTGTGCGAGCTGCAGCGCCACTTGTTCTTCAAAGTCCAGAGTCTCAGTACTCATATTGTAATCCAATCAAACTCACTTACCTATATTGTGGCGGTGATCGCATGCTTATGACATGACCATGATCAATTAAAGGTCATAAATTTGCAGTTGATGTGCTAGCGCGTGTTGACCGTTGGAGGTAAGAATTTTGTTCAAACCAAAGGTTTTCAACGCTAGGAATGGGTTATTTTGCACGGTCAACTCAGCTTATGACCATTAACAACGTAGTGCACCCCTTTGATTGAACCCTTTGAGAAGCATCACTAGGCTATTTTCATTGGGTTATCGCGTAAATTGCCGAGAGTCACACAGCGATGCGGGCTTTGTCTTGTTAACACACCTCAATGACTGGCGTAAAAATAAACAATAAAGATAAACAGGCCTTAGTTAGGGCTTTGTTCGGCATGCTGCTGCAAGACGCTAAGTACCTCATCTTTGTCATGAAGGCGGCGAATATCATCAAACAATGCGTTAGCCTGCGTATAGGTGCGCTTTAAATAGCCTAACCACTGTTTAGTGCGATTAGCAAAATAGCGTTTAGACATCATTTCATCATCGTGCATGGAGGAGTGAACGATGTGATAGAGAATATCTTGCCACGACAGTTTGATATGCTCCCGTGAATTATCAGATGCCTTTATCCACGCGGCTAGGTCAGGCATAGCTAAGGCGCCTCGACCAAGCATAATATGCTTACAGCCACTTTGCGTTCGCGCATTGATAGCGTCATCCAAGTCCCATATTTCTCCATTAGCGACAATTTCAATGGGTGCATTTTTTGCCACAAGAGGGGCTATTTTGTCCCAGTAGGCAGGGGGACGATACCCATCCTTTTTGGTACGAGCATGAATAGCGATACTGTTTGCTTTTGCTTGAACTACGGCGTCAAAGATTTCTTCGCTACGCGTGCTATCATCAAAACCCAAGCGTACTTTTGCACTGACGATGTGTGACTCGTCTACCGCGTCTCTAACTGCTTTTACAATATGATAGATTTGCTCTGGCTCTTTGAGTAAGACTGCACCGCCTTTACTTTTATTCACGGTCTTGGCAGGGCAGCCAAAGTTTAAGTCCACCCCATGCGAGCCCAGAGCAACGGCTTTTACGGCATTTTCTGCGAGGTATTGCGGATGTTGTCCTAACAGTTGAATTCTGACGGGAGTCCCTGAGCGAGTGTATCCGTTATTCAATAATTCTGGACAATAGCGCATAAAAACACGCCTAGGTAGACGCTGTTCCACTACGCGTACAAATTCGGTAACACATAGGTTAAAACCACCAATGTCAGTGAGTAGTTGGCGCATTTTAAAGTCCACAACACCTTCCATGGGGGCTAAAACTAATTTCATATTTGACCTATTGCAATCTCGGGGCGGCGTATTCTAACCTGAACCAAGGTATTGATAAAATAACATTATCAGGTCATATTTAGGTCAGTGATCTTTTTTATGGAAAAAATTCCAATAGCAGTGAAAGGATTTCTTCATGTGCAAGGTCTCCTTGTTTTGAAAGCTACTAACACAGAGAGCAAAAAATGAATACATTGAAAAAAAATTCGATCGCGTTAACCCTTGGTGCAGTTGTAGTAAGCGGCGCATCGTTAACTTCTACTGACGTACAAGCAAATCCATTTGCAATGCAAGACATGGTAGCTGGTTACCAGCTAGATGCCGGTGAAGGCAAATGCGGTGAAGGCAAGTGCGGCGAAGGCAAAAAAGCCGAGAAAGAAGGCAAATGTGGTGAAGGCAAGTGCGGCGAAGCCAAAAAAGCGGAAAAAGAAGGCAAGTGTGGCGAAGGCAAATGCGGTGAAGGTAAATGCGGCGAAGCCAAAAAAGCGCACAAAGAAGGTAAGTGTGGTGAAGGTAAATGTGGCGAAGCCAAAAAAGCGCACAAAGAAGGTAAGTGTGGCGAAGGCAAATGTGGTGAAGCCAAAAAAGCACACAAAGAAGGCAAGTGTGGCGAAGGTAAATGTGGCGAAGGCAAAAAAGCTGAAAAAGAAGGCAAATGTGGCGGCCACAACGCTTAATTAACTGTTAATTAAGCCATCTAATACAAGCCGCCTGATGCGGCTTGTGTCTTTTAGGAGGTCTCTATGCAGGCAAATAAATACGACGTTGCAAATGTAGGCTTGGGATTACGCAGAGAAATGTTGCCAGATATGCTCAATCATATTCCTGAGCAAATAGGCTTTATGGAGGTTGCCCCTGAGAACTGGCTACCTTTTGGTGGCAAGCTGGCAAAGCAGTTTAAGGCGTTAAGTGAGCGACATCCCTTCGTATGCCACGGCTTGTCTTTGTCTATCGGTTCGCCCGATCCATTAGATATCGACTTTATTAAGGCGCTGAAGCAATTTTTTGATGAACATAATATTCGTATGTATAGCGAACATTTAAGCTACTGCTCCGCCGACGGACATATGTACGACCTCATGCCAATTCCTTTTACCCAAGAGTCGGTAAAGTATGTTGCTCAGAGAATACGCCAAGTTCAGGACATTCTGGAGCGCCCATTGATTATCGAAAACGTGTCTTATTACGCAGCCCCTGGCCAGCAAATGAGTGAGCTTGAGTTTACTCAAAATGTATTGGCGGAGGCAGATTGCCAACTTTTGCTTGATGTGAACAACATCTATGTCAATTCAGTTAATCATGGCTATGATGCGCACGCATTCTTGCAGGCATTGCCAACTGAGCGAATTGCCTACATGCATGTGGCGGGACACTACAACGAGGCCCAAGATTTAATCGTAGATACTCACGGCGCTGATGTGATAGATCCTGTATGGCAGCTGCTGACAAGTGCTTATGAACATCATGGTGTACATCCTACTTTGTTAGAGCGTGACTTTAATATTCCTCCGATGCATGAGCTGTTACGCGAGATAGATATGATTCACTCTCTACAGCGTCCTTTTTTAATTGAGCAGCAAAGAGCTTAGATTTTTATGCAGTTTAAAGACGTCCAGGCGCAATTTAGTGCTCACATACGAGACCCTGAAAATAATTCGCTTCCTGAAGGCATTGAAGATAGACGCATGAAAATTTATCGCGAGCTGTTTTTCAATAACGTAAATAGTTTTCTTGAAAGTGGCTTTCCCGTGTTACGCAGTATTTACGACGAGCAGGCATGGCTGGCGTTAGCACGTAAATTTTTTGCCCAACATCAGGCTGAGTCACCATATTTTGTGGATATATCAAAAGAGTTTGTGACATTTTTAGCGCAAGAGTATGAGCCAATACAGAGTGACCCTCCATTTTTACTCGAGTTGGCGCATTATGAATGGGTGGAGCTATGCGTTGCTACGGCAAAGTTAAACACACAGTTCAAGCCAGTTTTTAATGTTGAGAAAGAGTCACTTTATGTTAGCGATTGTGCGCAAGTCGTCTGTTATCACTACCCTGTGCAAACAATATCTGTAGATCATCAACCACAAAACCCGGATGAGACTCCCAGTTATATTTGTGTGTATCGTGATACACAAGAAGAAGTGCAATTCTTGGCGCTAAACGCAATGACCGCGCTGCTATTGGATAGCTTATCCCACCACTTAGGGACTGACTTTGAATCTTTGTGTTTGGTGTTGCAAAAGCAAGCGCCTCAGTTTGAATTGGCGCAAATTCAGCAGGGGGCAAGGCAAATTTTACAAGAATTGATAAAGCGCAGGATCGTGTTAACGCTGGATTGCTAGCCATTATTAGATTATTATGTGCGCCGTTTTTTGTCGTGTTTTAGAGGTAATTTACAATGGCACAAAAAGGTGACTTTAAAGACCCTTTCAACTTCAAGTACTTCGTAGCATTTATCGCGGTATTTGCAGGTATCGGTTGTCTTAACGCAATCTTAGGTTGGGCAACCGCTATTTCAGCGTAATCCCAAACTAAAAATAGGCCCCGATAAGGGGCTTTTTTGTATCTCACATACGTTACTCAAGCCTGAACTTGCTAACTAAACACTGACTCCTCAAGCACCATCGTTCTGTTATTGGCATCAAGCGTGACCATTGCGCCAACAGGCAAAATAAACTGGCGTTCAATGTGGCCGATCATCGCCCCAGTGTAAGCGGGGATACCGAGTGGTCGTATGTAATCATTGAATATTTCATCGAGACTTAGCGAGCCGTAGCCAGCACCAGGGTTACAGTCATTACAACCCCCAAATACGAAGCCTGCTATTTTATCAAGCGCTCCCATCAGTTTGAGTGTACTCATCATGCGATCAACGCGATAAGGTGCCTCACCAATGTCTTCTAAGAACAAAATCGCACCGTCAAAATCCGGTAAATACGCTGAGCCGGCTAATGCTGTTAGCACAGTCAGGTTGCCTCCTATTAGACGTCCTTTAGCCACACCCGGAGTGAGTGTTTGGGTAAAGTAATCACGATTGACTAATTCACCGTCTTGCTTGTCTAAATTTTGATAGCGCATGCGTTGTTGTTGCTCAAACAGGCGCTGAAATTGGTCTACATGGAAGCCATTCCAATCACTCGATGCATTAGGACCGTGGAAGCTTATCATGCCAGTTTGTGCCAATATGGCATTGTGTAGCGCCGTTATATCAGAATAGCCGAGCAGTGGTTTAGGATTGAGCTTGATGGTTTGATAGTTGAGCAGTGGCAATATGCGCGCTGCACCTGAGCCACCGCGTAAGCAGAAAATTGCATCGATGCTGGGGTCGGCAAAAAGGGTGTTTAAATCGTCGGCTCGTTGTTGATCTGTGCCCGCTAGGTGCCCCCTTCGCTGCATCACATTTTTGGCAACGTGTGCATTGTAACCGAGGGCCTCGATGATTTGCTTAGCTAGGACAATGTCTTTGTGGTGCGCGGTTGCTGAAGATGGACTTACAATGCCGATGGAGCCGCCTCTTGGCAGTGCTTTAGGCTTAATAATGTGTTGCTTTGATGTCATTGGCGACGTGCTCGAGTAGGCTGTGGAGTGTGCCAAAACACTCGCCCCCAACAATGAGCATGTTTTTAAAAAGGTCCGTTTATTCATATATCTATCTCACAAGCGGTATTCACTATCAGTAACGCAGTGAGGACAATATTTCAAATAGAATAGGTGAATAAGCGTTGTGGCGAGCAGCCAAGCTCATAGTGAGCTTGGCTAAGGTGTGATGTGCGATTTATTCAATACCACGAAGTAGGGCGTTAACACCTACTTTTTCACGGGTTTGTTTATCAACTTTTTTGACGATGATCGCAGCATATAAGCTATGGCTGCCATCTTTGCTTGGTAGTGAGCCAGGCACAACAACTGAGCCTGCAGGGACGCGGCCATAGTGTACTTTTCCTGTCTCTCTGTCATAAATGCGTGTGCTTTGTGAAATGTACACGCCCATTGAAATAACGGCGCCTTCTTCGACAATCACGCCTTCGACGATTTCAGAGCGAGCACCGATAAAGCAGTTATCCTCAATGATGGTTGGATTCGCTTGTAATGGCTCTAAAACACCACCAATGCCTACGCCACCCGATAGATGAACATTCTTACCAATCTGAGCACATGAGCCAACGGTCGCCCACGTGTCGACCATAGTACCGTCATCAACATACGCACCGATGTTGGTGTATGAAGGCATCAGTACAACGTTTTTGCCGATATAGCTGCCCTTACGCGCCACCGCATTAGGGACTACACGCATGCCTTCTTGTTGGAATTGCTCTGGCGTGTAGTCTGCGAATTTTAACGGCACTTTATCGTAGTACTGGTTTGCGCCATCTGTAATTGGTTGGTTATCTCGAATACGAAAAGACAGTAGTACTGCTTTTTTTAACCACTGATGTACAACCCACTCACCAGAAATCTTCTCTGCCACACGTGCATCACCTTTATCAAGGCGTTCTAACACCTCGATAATTGCGTCTTTGACATGCGCTTCAACAGTGCTTGGCGTAATTGCATCTCGGTTGTCCCAAGCCTGTTCGATGATAGATTTTAAGTCTGCCATAGTATCCTCTATTATTGGCTGATCAGGCGTTGGCCGCCTCGTTATCAGCATTTAGTTTCTTCCTCAACGCTTGATGGATTTTAACTTGTTGTTCATCCGTCAACGCTTTGTATTCATTATTTGAGACTACGAAAAAGTCTTCAGCTCTCTCGCCAACAGTGGTGATCCTAGCCGCGTGTATATGCAATTGATGACGCTGAAATACTTCTGCAATCTTGGTTAATAAACCAGGAATATCAACTGCTTGTATTTCAATTAGACTGCGATCAGAACGGGCATGTGGACGCAAGACCACCTTGGGTTTGATATTGAAATCTTTAAATCGTTGTGAACGATTTTTCTTGATACGAATTTTCTTCTTCGGATCATGTAAGGTAATTTCTAATGCGCGACGAATGCCATTACAACGGCTTTGTGACAACGGCTCACCGTTTTCTTCTAGGATAACGAAACTAAAGAGTACGTAACCATCTTTGGTCGTCATAACCTGCGCATGTTGTATTTGTGCCTTTTTCGAGCCAATAACCGTTACCAGACGAGCAAATAGACCCGAGCTGTACGGGCTATAAGCGAAAACCTGAGTACCGCCGTGCATCGGCTGCACAGAAACATCGACACTGGCTTGGGTTAAATCCTCAGCCTCAAGTAGGTGCTCGCTGTGCCAAGAGATTTGCTGCTCACTAAATGCGGTAAAATAGTTTGCTTTGAGTCGTCCCCACAATAAATCGATGTGCGCCTCATCAAAACCATGGTTAATAAGGCGCTGTTTAGCTTGGTGCTTTTTGTCGCGAATTTGGTCGCGCATGTCCATCGGATTCTCAAGCCCTAAACGCAGTGCACGTTGAGTATGCAGATACAACTCGCGCAACAGCGTATTTTTCCAATCATTCCATAGGTTATCGTTGGTGGCACGAATATCAGCAACGGTTAGACAGTAAAGGTAATCGAGTTGACGCTCATTTTTAACCTTTGTGGCGAATTCATTAATTACATCAGGGTCGTTAATGTCTTTACGTTGCGCAGTGACCGACATCAGTAGGTGATTCTCAACGAGCCACGCAATGAGTTTGCCGTCAGAGGTCGGTAATTGATGTAGGCGAGCAAAGGCAAGCGCATCTACCGCACCTAGCTCAGAATGGTCGCCACCTCGGCCTTTGGCAATGTCGTGGAAAATGGCTGCTAGATACAGCAATTCAGGTTTATCCATGCGCGTTAAAATTTCGCTGCACAACGGAAACTCCTGAGCGCGGCTCTTGTCACCATATTGATATATGTTGTTAATTAACTTATGAGTGTGTTCATCCACCGTGTAAGCGTGGAACAAATCAAACTGCATTTGCCCAAAGATGTTACGCCATTGCGGTAGGTAAGCGGCGAGCATGCCGTGTTTGTGCATCAGAGTAAATGCGCGGCCCATGCCATTAGGATGTTTCACCAAGCGCATGAAGGCTTCACGACACCCCGCGTAATCTTGTAAGTCGCCTAATAAGCGGCGACGCACCTGACGCATTGTCCTGATGGTACTTGGATGAATATGCGTGATTTCAGGATTGTCAGCAATGTGCTCGAACAACACCAGTAGCTGATCACGGCGAAAAAACACTGAAGGGTTTTTTACGCGAATTTGATGACCAATGCGTTCAAAATTTCGATCTAACTCTACAACTTGTAACTCTTGGCTCTTAGGAATGATCGACTGCTCAAAGTTTGTCAGTAGCATCTGATTAAGTTCGCGTACACGACTCATAATCCGAAACAGGCGCTTCATCATGCGCTCGACTGATGCTTTACCATCGCTACCAAAACCGAGTATCTCCGCGGCATGGGGCTGATAATCGAACAATAAGCGATTTTCGTTACGACCTGCTGCTAAGTGAAGCGCAAATCGTATGTTCCACAGATTTTCCAAACACTCGAGTAACTCTTGGTATTCCTCATGGGTTAGATATCCATGATTAATTAACTCTTCGAGCGCTTCGGCTTGGAAGTGCTTTTTGGCCACCCAAATAATGGTTTGCAAATCACGCAGACCACCGGGGTTTTCTTTGATGTTTGGCTCTAGGTTGTAGGCGGTGCCGTGACACTTACGGTGACGAACGTCTTGTTCTTGACGTTTGGCAGTAAAAAATTCCGCAGAACCCCAAACTGGCGTCTGAATAATATGATCTTTGAGTTTTTCAAATTCGATGTGATTACCAAAGATAAGACGACTTTCAAGCAGGCTTGTGGCGAAACTGACGTCTTCACGCTTTTGTTCAATCGCCTGAGCTCTCGTGCGCACGCTGTGACCAATCTCAAGGTTGAGATCCCACAACCGCGTTACAAATTGGCCAATTTGCTCGCACACTTGTTCTGATGGGTCGTCATTGACCAGAAGTAAAAAATCAATATCAGAATAAGGATGTAATTCACCTCGACCGTAGCCGCCAACCGCGACTAAAGCGAGATCGGGGTTTTGAGCCAGTCCAAAGCTGTGAAATAACTTAATTAACAAGCGGTCAATGTATTCAGCGCGCGCTCGAATGAGTGAACCTACCGGCTGTTTATCAAATTGGTTATTCAG
This sequence comes from Pseudoalteromonas maris, assembly GCF_049257235.1. Classification (NCBI taxonomy): domain Bacteria; kingdom Pseudomonadati; phylum Pseudomonadota; class Gammaproteobacteria; order Alteromonadales; family Pseudoalteromonadaceae; genus Pseudoalteromonas; species Pseudoalteromonas maris. The sequence continues at coordinate 137,626 of NZ_JBMMUF010000001.1, read as the reverse complement.
CCATTTGTAAAAATATTGACTACAGGCTTTGTACTCTTCCAATTCATTTGCCTGCTCAAGCAGGTCTTTTAATTTATTCGGTAGGGCCACTGCAATTTCCTTTAATTAGTTGTGCTCAATCACGCGGGGTAAGTCTTCATCACTGCGCAGAGTCAGTATTTCTACACCATTGTCGGTAACCAGTAGGGTGTGTTCCCATTGTGCAGACAAGCTGCGGTCCTTGGTGATTACCGTCCACTCGTCTTTGAGTAACTTACACTGGCGTTTACCCGCATTGACCATCGGCTCAATCGTTAAACACATACCGGCTTGCAGTGTTTCACCTGTACCAGGGCGGCCATAGTGCATTACTTGTGGTTCTTCATGGAATTCTTTACCAATACCATGACCACAGTACTCGCGTACAATTGAATAGCTAAAGCTTTCAGCATATTTTTGAATGGCTGCGCCAATATCACCCAGACGCACCCCTGGTTTCACCATTTTAATGGCAAGATACAGGCTTTCTTGTGTCACTTCGCACAGGCGTTTGCCTTGAATGCTTGGTTGGCCGACATGAAACATTTTTGATGTGTCACCATGATATCCATCTTTAATAACGGTAACGTCGATGTTAATGATGTCGCCGTCTTTTAGCGGCTTATCATTGGGAATACCGTGACAAATAACATGGTTCACTGATGTACAAATTGATTTCGGAAAGCCATGGTAATTAAGAGGCGCCGGGATAGCATCTTGCTCATTCACAATGTAGTCGTGGCAAATGGTGTTGAGCTCATCAGTGGTCACCCCAGGTTTAACATGTGGCCCGATCATCTCCAGTACCTCGGCAGCCAAACGGCCTGCTACGCGCATTTTTTCGATTTCTTCTGGGGTTTTGATCACTGCAGTCATTGATGCTCCAATTCGATTCTTTAAATGTAATTTGCGCACAAATTGTGTGCAAAAGATTGAGTCTTAGTCGCCAATATGGTATAAAGCGCGCCGTCTTTTTACAAATAAAATCATTTCACTTGTGTAAGCAAATGAAGATGATTTGTCTGTAACGAAGACAGAACCATTTAATATTAACACACACACATATCGACACATACACTTGGGTGCATGAAAGAATTTATTCTAACGTGTTGGTGCTATGGGATATGTGGAGGCTTAACCCAAACTTATATAGAGGAAAATACAATGGCAAACGTTTCAATGCGCGATATGCTAAAGGCGGGTGTACACTTCGGTCACCAGGCTCGTTACTGGAACCCTAAGATGAAGCCGTTCATCTTCGGTGCTCGTAACCGTGTTCACATCATCAACCTTGAGCAAACTGTACCTATGTTCAATGATGCACTTAGCTTCTTACAGAACGTAGCATCAAACAAAGGTAAAGTACTTTTCGTTGGTACTAAGCGCGCTGCAAGCGAAGCAGTAAAAGAAGCGGCAGTTAAATGTGACCAGTTCTACGTAAATCACCGTTGGTTAGGTGGTATGCTTACTAACTGGAAAACTGTTCGCCAGTCAATCAAGCGTCTTAAAGATCTTGAAACTCAAAGCCAAGACGGTACGTTTGAGAAGCTAACTAAGAAAGAAGCGTTAATGCTTACTCGTGAAATGGCTAAGCTTGAAAAGAGCCTTGGCGGTATCAAAGACATGGGCGGTCTTCCAGACGCACTTTTCGTTATCGATGCTGATCACGAGCACATTGCTATCAAAGAAGCGAACAACCTGGGCATTCCAGTAGTATCAATCGTTGATACTAACTCTAACCCAGACGGCGTTGACTACATCGTTCCTGGTAACGATGACGCGATCCGTGCTATCCAGCTTTACACTAACGCAGTTGCTACTGCTGTTACTGAAGGCCGTGAGAGCAACATCGCCGTTCAAGCTGAAAAAGACGATTTCGTCGCAGCTGAGTAATCGCGACTCGCTTATGATCAAGTCTTCATCCTGATGCGGTGAAGACTTGATATTCTTATTTCAAAGTGACACCTCGTCACTTGCTCTAAACATTGATTTGAGGAATTTCCCATGGCTGTAACTGCTGCCCTAGTTAAAGAATTACGTGAGCGCACTGGCGCTGGCATGATGGATTGTAAAAAAGCACTAACTGAAACTAACGGTGACATCGATCTAGCGATCGAAAACATGCGTAAGAGCGGTGCTGCTAAAGCTGCTAAAAAAGCAGGTAACATTGCTGCTGAAGGTACAATCCTTATCAAAGAAGGTAACGGTTTCGCTGCGCTTCTTGAAGTTAACTGTCAAACTGACTTCGTTGCTAAAGATGCAAACTTCCTAGGTTTTGCTAACCAAGTACTAGACGCTGCTGCTGAAACTAAAGCAGACATCGAAACGCTTAAAGCGCAATTCGAAGAAACGCGTGTTGCACTAGTTGCTAAAATCGGTGAGAACATGAACATCCGTCGCGTTGAATACATCGATGGCGACAAGCTAGCTTCATACCGTCACGGCGACCGTATCGGTGTTGTTGTAGTTGGTGAAGCTGACGAAGAGACGCTTAAGCACGTAGCAATGCACGTTGCTGCTTCAAAGCCAGAGTTCGTTAACCCTGAAGACGTACCAGCTGACGTTGTTGAGAAAGAAAAAGCAGTTCAAGTAGAAATCGCTATGAACGAAGGCAAGCCAGCTGAAATCGCTGAGAAGATGGTTGTTGGCCGCATGAAGAAGTTCACTGGTGAAATCTCACTTACTGGTCAAGCTTTCATCATGGAACCTAAGCAAACTGTTGGTGACATGCTTAAAGAGCGTGGCGCGTCAGTATCTGGTTTCATTCGCCTAGAAGTAGGTGAAGGTATCGAGAAGAAAGAAGAAGACTTCGCTGCTGAAGTAGCTGCACAAATCGCTGCTGCTAAAGGCGAGTAATACTCGATAGGTTAGAACATAACCATGCTGTGGCGATACACGGAACAAAGTGAATGGCAGAGTTTAAAGACTGAGCTGATTACTAAGCAAAGTGAGCAAAAGCGATGATTTGCTTTTGCGTCGTCCAGCAAAATTAATTAGAATAACCGCGCTCTTATGTACCCACATAGGCGCGGTTATTTTTTATCCACATTCGTTATTGGCCAGGAAAATATGAATATTAGTCGCAAACCTATTTTTAGACGTGTTCTACTTAAATTAAGTGGTGAAGCTTTAATGGGAGACGAGGGCTTCGGCATCGATCCTAAAGTACTCGATCGCATGGCTCAGGAAATTAAAGAGCTTGTAGAACTCGACGTAGAAGTGGGTTTAGTGATTGGTGGTGGTAACTTCTTGCGTGGTGGCTCGCTTGCAGAAGCAGGTATGAACCGCGTAGTAGGCGATCACATGGGTATGTTGGCAACTGTAATGAATGGTCTAGCAATGCGTGACGCGTTGCACCGTGCGTTTGTGAATGCGCGCTTGATGTCAGCTATTCCACTTAATGGTGTGTGTGACGCTTACAACTGGGCAGAAGCAATCAGCCTATTAAAGTCAGGCCGTGTGGTTATCTTCGCAGCAGGCACAGGTAACCCGTTCTTTACAACTGACTCGGCAGCATGCTTACGCGGTATCGAAATCGAAGCAGACACTGTAATCAAAGCAACAAAAGTAGACGGTGTATTCAGCGACGACCCAGTGAAGAACCCAGATGCAACGCTTTATCGCCATCTTGCCTATAATGAAGTAATTGAAAAAGAACTGAAAGTTATGGACTTAGCAGCCTTCACTTTGGCGCGCGACCATAAAATGCCAATCAGTGTCTTTAATATGAATAAACCTGGTGCGCTTAAGCGCGTCATCATGGGTGAAGAAGAGGGAACTCTTATTTCCTCAGAAGCCTCGAGTGAGACAAAATAAGTAGGATACTAGCGTGATTAACGATATTCAAAAAAGTGCGCAAGAGCGCATGCAAAAAAGTGTAGCAGCACTTGGTAGCCAACTGTCAAAAATTCGTACTGGTCGTGCTCACCCAGCATTACTAGACGGTATTACAGTTTCTTACTACGGTGCAGATACGCCGCTTAACCAAGTTGCAAACGTAACGATTGAAGATTCTCGCACACTTGCGATCAGCGTGTTCGATAAGTCTTTGGCACAAGCTGTAGAAAAAGCAATCATGACATCAGATTTGGGCCTTAACCCAGCTTCTGCGGGTACAGTGATCCGTGTACCACTTCCTCCGTTAACGGAAGAGCGTCGTAAAGATTTAATCAAGATTGTACGTGGTGAAGTTGAGAGCGGCCGTGTAGCGGTACGTAATATTCGTCGTGATGCTAACAGTGATATCAAAGGTCTGTTAAAAGACAAAGAAATCTCTGAAGATGAAGCACGCCAAGGCGAAGATGAAATTCAAAAGCTAACAGATAAGTACATCAAAGAAATGGACGCGCAACTAAGCGCTAAAGAAGAAGAGTTGATGGAAATCTAAATGCTTAATTTATGAGCAACTTGCTCATAAAATGCCATTAGGTTTGTAACGCCGTCTGGGGTATACTAGGCGGCGTTTTTTTGTGGATAATTTACGTTACATGGCTTTAAACGCAGAACATATTTCTAAAGAATTATTGCCCAAACATGTGGCAATCATCATGGATGGTAATGGTCGATGGGCTCAAGCTCAGGGGCACCCGCGTGTGTACGGCCATAAAAAAGGGGTTGATGCGGTTAGAGAGTCAGTGAAATTTTGCTCTAAGCTTGGAGTGAAATCGCTAACCTTGTTCGCTTTTAGCAGCGAGAATTGGCGTCGTCCAGAGGAAGAAGTGACCACCTTAATGGAGCTTTTTTTGATGGTACTTGGCCGTGAGGTTAAAAAGCTGCATAAAAATAACGTAAGATTATCTATTGTTGGCGACACTCGTCGCTTTTCACAAAAGCTACAAGAAAAGATTGCTGCAGCTGAAGAGCTAACAAGCGAAAACACTGGGTTACAGTTAAATATTGCTGCTAACTATGGTGGGCGTTGGGATATTGCCAATGCCGCAAAGCAGTTAGCCCTTGAGGTATCAGCAGGCGAATTATCAGCGGATGACATTGACGAGCAAACGCTGGCAAAGCATATTAGTCTACACGGTCAAAGTGAATTGGACCTTTTGATCCGCACCGGCGGAGACTTAAGGATCAGTAACTTTTTACTTTGGCAGGCTGCATATGCTGAACTGTATTTCACACCAACGCTGTGGCCTGACTTTAACGAGTCGGTGTTTGCAGAAGCGGTAGCCTGCTATGTATCGAGAGAACGTCGGTTCGGATGTACCGGCGAACAAATAAAAGAATTACTCTCTCCTGCTCAGCCCTAAGTTGAAGGTATAAGACTTGCTTAAACAACGAATTATTACGTCACTGATCCTGGCGCCATTGGCACTAGCATTAGTATTTTTGGCTCCTTTGGATTGGTTTAGTTACTGTGCTGGCGGTATTGTCTTATTGGGCGCCTATGAATGGTCGGCCTTAATGGGTATTTGCGACCGCGTGAAGCGTGTTGCTTATGTGCTGCTCATGGCTGTGTTAGTTGCGCTTATGCAATGGCACTGGCCTATTACAGAGCTGTGGGTCAATGGGCAACTGCGTGGTGACATCAATTATGTATTCACTCTTTCAGTCGCATGGTGGCTGGTCGCAACTGTACTTGTGGTACGTTATCCAAAATTCAGTGACGCATGGTCTCAGGGCTATGTGATGCGCGGCGTATCGGGTGTTTTGACACTTGCGCCGTTGTGGTTAGCGCTGTCAGTGCTTCGCAGTGCAAGTTACTCAGAGTCAGCGCAATTTGGTTCATTTCTTATTCTTGCCGTGCTTGGTATCGTTTGGTGCGCCGACATTGGTGCCTATTTCACGGGTAAAAGCATGGGCAAACATAAACTGATGCCTAAAGTGAGCCCTAATAAAACCATTGAAGGGTTTGCTGGTGGTTTAGTGAGCTCAGCAGTGTTTGTCGTAGCATTTTGTTACTTCAATGGTATTGAGTCATCCATGTGGGTACTTTATGCCCTGATGGCTATTGTTGTGGCCGCTTTTTCTGCTGTGGGTGATTTACTTGAAAGTATGTTCAAACGCCAAGCAGGAATGAAAGATAGCGGCAAGTGTCTACCAGGTCACGGTGGCATTTTAGATCGTATTGACAGCCTAACCGCTGCCGCACCAATTTTCGTGGTGTTTTACGCGTGGACCATGACGCTATGATGAAAAAGAGAGTCACGATTTTAGGCTCTACAGGTTCCATAGGTCAGAGCACATTGGATGTGATTGCTCGTAATCATGCTGATTATGAAGTGTTTGCGCTCGTAGCAGGACGAAACGTCGCGCAAATGGTTAAAGATTGCCAAACCTTCAACCCGCGTTATGCAACACTCTCGTGCGCCCAGTCTAATGCCGTGTTAAAAGAGCAATTAAGTGCTTTGAACCTCGCCACCAAGGTGATTGATTACGACACCGACATCGCTTTGGTATGTCAGCATGAAGATGTCGATACGGTTATGTCTGCAATTGTTGGTGCTGCGGGTCTAGTGCCAACGCTTAGCGCTATTGAAGCAGCTAAAACGGTGTTACTGGCGAACAAAGAATCGTTGGTGATGTCAGGGCAGTTGTTCATGGACAAAGTACGTCAACATGGCGCGACGTTGCTGCCTATAGACAGCGAGCACAATGCAATTTTTCAATGTATGCCTGAGGCAATCCGTGACCAACGTGCTCAACAGTTGTCACAGCATGGGGTAACAAAAATACTTCTCACAGGTTCTGGTGGACCGTTTCGAGAGCGTCCTCTGAATACCTTCCAAGACATCACGGTCGCAGAGGCTGTTGCTCATCCGAATTGGTCTATGGGTCAGAAAATATCCGTTGACTCTGCAACCATGATGAACAAAGGCCTTGAGTTCATAGAGGCAAAATGGTTATTCAATGCCAACACCCGTGATATCGAAGTGGTGATCCATCCGCAAAGTATGATCCATTCAATGGTGCAATATAGTGATGGCTCTGTCCTTGCACAAATGGGACAGCCAGATATGCGCACGCCTATTGCGCATGCATTAGCCTACCCGCAGCGAATTAACGCTGGGGTTGAGCCACTCAATTTTGCCGCGATGAAAGATTTTAGTTTTTATGCTCCCGATTTTGAGCGCTATCCGAACCTCAAGCTCGCAATTGACGCGTGCGAATTAGGCCAATCTGCAACCACGGTGGTCAATGCGGCAAATGAACAAGCAGTGGCGGCATTTTTGGCAGGTCAAATTAGTTTCAACGACATATATGCTGTTAATGCACAGACGTTAAGTGATATGACACTCAATTACAGTGATGATTTAGAGGGTATTTTGGCGTGCGATGCTGACGCTCGTTCACACGCACAGCAAATCATCCACGCGAGGGCTAAATGATGTTGGATTTTTTATTTAATCTTGGTTCATTCATTGTCGCACTGAGCATTCTTGTCACTATTCATGAATATGGCCATTTTTGGGTGGCACGAAAAGCAGGCGTCAAAGTGCTGCGTTTTTCTATTGGCTTTGGTAAGCCAATAATTCGATGGTATGACAAGCGTGGTACTGAATACGTTATCGCTATGATCCCCCTTGGTGGCTACGTCAAAATGCTCGACGAGCGTGTGGATGATGTTGACCCTCAAGAACGTCACTTATCGTTTAACTCCAAGTCTGTATATTCACGCATCGCCATTGTCAGTGCAGGGCCACTAGCCAACTTTTTATTTGCCATTGTGGCATTAGCGTTGATGTATGTGATTGGTGTGCAATCACCAAAGCCTATCGTAGGCGATGTGCAACCTCAGAGTCTGGCCGCTGCGGCGGGAATTAAAGCGGGCGATCAACTTATAGCCATTGGCTCACAAGAGACTCAAGACTGGCAAGAAGTGACTATCGCATTGGTGCAACATATTGGCGATGATAGCGTCAGTGTCAAAGTGCAAAGTGAATCAGGATCGCACAGTATTAGGTCATTAAGCCTGAGAAACTGGACTCTTGATGAGCGTGATGGTACACCGCTTAACTCCATTGGTATTACACCATTTAGGCCAGAAGTGACGTTAGCTTTAGCAATGGTTGCACCTGACTCTCCTGCACAAAACGCAGGCTTACAAAAAGGCGATGTTCTGCTTAGCGTTAATGGCGAGTTGATTAAATCGTGGCAGTCGTTGGTAGATATTATTGAGCGCTCCGCTAACACGCCGATGGACTTTTATATCATGCGCGGCAAAACGGGCATGGATGTGCGTGTGACCCCCGCAAACAAACCCAATGAAAATGGTTTTTCTCGTGGTTATCTTGGGGTTGTGCCACAAGTAGAAGCTTGGCCAGAAGAGGCGATATTGACGCGCAGTTACAACCCTCTAGAAGCTGTTGCCCTGGGCGCGGCTAAAACCTGGCAGATGGTGAGCGTTAGTTTTGAAATGATTGCAAACTTTATCACCGGTCAGGTGTCTATTAAGAACATTAGTGGACCTGTTGGCATTGCGGTTGGCGCTGGAACTAGCGTAAGCTACGGCTTCGTTGCGTTTTTGCAATTTTTAGCATGGATAAGCGTAAGTCTAGGGGTATTTAACTTGCTTCCGCTGCCTGTACTTGATGGCGGGCATTTAATGTATTACTTAATTGAACTTATTCGCAAAAAGCCAGTCTCTGAAAAGACACAAGAAATTGGTTTTCGAATTGGCGCAACGCTTCTTTTGGCGTTGACTGCATTCGCACTGCTAAACGACATTGGGCGCCTCGGATAACAACACGAGCAACTTAATCGTAACAACTGCGTGCAAATTGTACAGAATGCGTAAATAAACTGCTGTGTAAGCCAAGCAGCAATGATAAGATGGCCGTCACTTATGCAGTCGGTGGCCTATAAAGTATAACAGCCGTGCACATGTCGAACTCGTATTATGCGGTTGGGTAAAGACACTGTAGTAAAGGACAAAGATAATAAAATGGCTATAAAAAAACATTTGGCGGTAACTAGTTTATTAGGGGCAAGTTTTGCAGCTCTAGGCCAAGATTCCTTTATCGTAGAAGATTTAAAAGTAGAAGGTCTACAACGCGTAGCACTCGGTGCGGCGTTGACTCACATTCCTATTAATGTGGGCGATCAGATTGATACCTACACGGTATCTAGAACTATCAAAGCGCTATACAAATCGGGTCACTTTGATGACATCGAAGCCTACCGCGATGGCGATAAGGTTATTTTTAAAGTAACTGAGCGTCCAACCATCAGTTCAATTGAGTTCGATGGCAACAAAGATATCAAAGACGAGCAGTTGACAGATAGCTTGAATCAACAAGATATCCGCACGGGTGAACCTCTTGATCGCACTGTTCTTGAAAACGTTGAAAAGGGGTTGATTGAGTTCTTCCATAGTATCGGTAAGTACAATGCCACCTTGGATATTGAAATTACACGCCTTCCGCGTAACCGAGTTGCCGTCAAGTTTAACTTTGATGAGGGCGACGCAGCCTCAATTCGTCAGATCAATATTGTCGGTAATGAATTGTTCTCTGATGAAGAACTTTTAGGCCTCGTTGAGTCACAGCAAGACTTGCCGTGGTGGAAATTCATGTCGTCAGATCGTTATCAAAAGCAAACGATTGAAGGCGATTTAGAAAAAATCACCAGCTATTACCTAGACCGCGGTTACCTGCGTTTCAATATTGACTCAACTCAGGTGTCGGTAAGCCCAGAGCGCGAGTCTGTTTATGTTACTGCAAACGTCACTGAGGGCGAGCAGTACATGGTGAAGGGCTTTGACTTTATCGGTGATTTGCTTGGTCGAGAAGAGTTGATTAAGGCGGTTATTCCGCTTAAGTCTGGCGAGCTTTACAATGGCTCTGTGGTGACTTCTTCTGAAGAGTTTATAAAGAGCTACCTTGCGCGTTTTGGCTATGCCAACGCGGAAGTACGCACCATTCCTGAAATTGACGACGAAAACAAAGAAGTACAACTTACTTTGTCAGTTGACCCTGGTAAGCGTGTATACGTTCGTCGTATCGATATTTCTGGTAACCAAAACACCGCAGATGAAGTCATTCGTCGCGAAATGACTCAGCTTGAAGGTGCATGGTTATCAAATCAGAGCCTTGAGCGTTCTAAATTACAAATCCAACGTTTGCCGTATATGGAAACGGTTGAGTTTGAAGTAAACCCTGTTCCAGGTGTGGATGATGAAGTCGATGTCGGCTTTAGCGTTAAAGAGCAGTCTGCAGGTAGTTTTACAGCGGGCCTAGCCTATGGCTCATATTACGGTTTGCAGTTCAACATTGGTGTGAGCGAGCAAAACTTCCTAGGAAGTGGTAATCAGGTCGCATTTAATATTAATACTTCGCGCGGCTCTGAGAGTGTCAGCTTGTCTTACACAGACCCATACTTTACACCTGATGGGGTATCACAAGGGTCAAGTATCTTCTATCGTAACTATGATGCAAGTGCGTTTAGCTTGATTGACTACAAATCAAAAAGTTACGGTTTAGGCACTAACATTGGTTTCCCAATTAATGCGGTAAACCGTTTGAACTTCGGTGTTCGTTGGATTGAAGAAGAGCTCTCTGATCTTGCTGAATATGAACAAACACGTGTATTGCGTGAGACCTTCTTGGACCCACAAAATCCAGATGCAGGGTTTGAATTTACTAAGTTTGAACTGAGCGCTGCGTGGTCTCGTGTAACGGTAAACCGTGGTATGTTCCCAACGGCAGGCTCGCGTCAATCATTGAGTCTACAAGCAACGACTCCAAACTCAGACCTGACGTACTTCAAGGTTAACTATAACTCACGTTTCTATTGGCCTTTGAGTGATAATCACCGTTGGGTGTTCTCTACACGAGCGGCACTGGGATATGGTAATGGTTATGGTGAAACAAATGGTTATGACCAAGTGTTGCCAGTGCAAGAGTTCTTCCGTATAACAGAGCAAGAACTGCGCGGCTTTGATAGAAATACCATCTTGCCACGTGCTGTGTTGCGTTCTCCGCAGTCTATCCCAGGCACTACTTTGCCTGATGGCTCACCTGTAGGAGGAATTGGTGGTGCAGAAGAGTTTGACCAATTACAGCTTGCAGGTCGCATTGGTGGTAACGCCAAAGCAGTTGCCGGTATGGAATTGATTGTACCAACGCCATTTTTAGATGAAGAGAACACGTCATCTGTTCGTACGAGTTTCTTTGTTGATGCGGCTAACGTATGGGATACTGAATTCAACGTTGACCGTTATCAAAATTTACAGCCTGATGTGCGTGCGCGCTTGGATGATTATTCAGACCCAAGTCGCTTTAGGGTCTCAACTGGTTTATCAATCCAGTGGATCTCGCCTATGGGGCCGATGCTAATTAGTTTTGCGTATCCGTTGAAAGAACAAGAAGAGGATGAAACCAAAACAATTAGCTTTAATATCAGTAACACTTTCTAAGGAGTTTTTTGTGAAAAAAGTATTCAAAAATACAGCAATGGCTGTACTTGCAGCGCTAACTATGGGTACATCTTTAAATGCGCTTGCGCACAAAGTAGGTATTGTTGATATGCAATCAATTTATCAGCAAGTACCACAAACAGCGGCCATTGAAAAAACATTGCAAGGTGAGTTCGCAGAGCGTAGTCAGCAGCTTGAAAAGCTTCAAGGCGACATCCGTTTTGAAATGGAAAAGTTCCAACGTGAGTCGACTACGATGAGCGAAGAGCAAAAAACAGCACTACGTGACAAAATTCAAGGCATGCAAAAGGAGCTTGCTGAGAAAGGCCGTCCGTTAGAGCAAGAAATTAAAGCGCGCCAAAATCAAGAATTAGCTAAACTACAAAAGACAATCATCGAAGCGATTGAAGCAGTAGCCAAAGATGGCGACTACGATGAAGTGAAACTTAAAGATGCCACTATCTACTTCAACCCTAAAGAAGTAACTGATCTTTCAGAAAAAGTGGTTCAACGCGTAAGTAAGAAGTAATAATGGCAATTAGCTTAGCTGATATAGCCGAACACTTAGGTGCCGAGCTCGTTGGAGACGGCGCCTTAGTTATTTCTGGCATTCAGACTTTAGAAAAGGCGCAAGGTAAACATATTAGTTTCCTCGCCAATAAAAAGTACCGTAGTCAACTGGCCAGTACCCAAGCAGGTGCTGTTATGCTCAGTGCCGCCGATACACAGTATTTCGACGGCAATAAGCTAGTATGTAAAGACCCCTATGTTGCCTACGCCAAGCTTGCTCAGTACCTAGACAGCACGCCAGCCTCTGCTTCAGGGATTCATCCCAGTGCCGTCATCAGTCCTGACGCCAAGGTGAGCGACTCAGCTAATATCGGCCCTATGGTAGTCATTGAGGCTGGTGCAGTTGTTGAAGCACACGCGCAAATAGGTTCTCATTGTTTTATTGGTGAAAATGCGCACATTGGTGCCCATACCAAACTTTGGAACCATGTCACTGTATACCATGAAGTGAAAATAGGTGAGCATTGCCTTGTTCAAGCAAATACAGTGATTGGCTCTGATGGCTTTGGCTATGCTAATGAGCACGGACAGTGGGTGAAGATCCCGCAGTTAGGCTCTGTTATCATTGGCGATCATGTAGAGATTGGAGCGAGTACAACAATCGACCGTGGTGCTATCGACGATACTCTTATTCACAGTAACGTGATTATCGATAACCAATGCCAAATTGCGCATAACGTTGAAATTTGTGAAGGTACTGCAATTGCAGGCTGTAGTGTGATAGCAGGCAGTACTAAGATAGGGCGTTATTGCCAAATTGGTGGTTTAAGCGGTATTACTGGTCACGTTGAGATTTGCGATCAAGTGGTGTTAACCGGTCGAAGTATGGTTACCAGCGGTATTAGTGAGCCAGGTATATACTCTTCGGGTCTGCCGCACGTGAGTAATAAGGAATGGCGCCGTACTATCGCACACTTACGAAATATTGGTGATATGAGCAAGCGACTCAAAGCCATCGAGGCTGAGCTTAAATCACACGATTAACTTTGTTTTAAGGAAAAGAAGTTGGCTAATCAGTTAAATAGCATAGATATTCAAGAGATCATGAGTCTACTGCCGCACCGTTATCCGATGCTTTTAGTAGATAAAGTGGTGGATTACACGCCGGGAGAGAGTCTGCACGCGATTAAAAACGTGACGATGAACGAGCCTATTTTTACAGGTCACTTCCCAGGTCAACCTATCTTCCCAGGTGTCATGATCCTAGAAGCTATGGCTCAAGCAACCGGTTTATTAGGCTTTAAGACCACAGAAAATCGTGGCGAGAACGAGCTATACTTGTTTGCAGCAATTGACAATGCGCGTTTCAAGCAGCCAGTACTGCCGGGCGATACAATGCATCTACACGTGAAGTTTCTAAAAGAGCGCCGCAACATGTGGAAGTTCTATGGCGAAGCGCGCGTTGATGACAAAGTCGTATGTAGTGCTGAATTAATGTGTGCTAGAAGAGAGTTTTAATCGTGATCCATCCTACCGCAATTATCGAACCAGGTGCGAAGCTTGCTGATGATGTTCAAGTCGGCCCATACAGTTATATTGGCAATGACGTTGAAATCGGTGCAGGCACCATTATTGAGTCACATGTTGTAGTGAAAGGCCCATCAAAGATTGGCAAAAACAACCACATTTACCAATTCGCATCGGTTGGCGAGGCTTGCCAAGATAAGAAGTACAAGGATGAACCAACGCAGTTGATTATCGGTGATAATAATATTATTCGCGAATGTGCCACTATCCACCGTGGTACGATTCAAGATGAAGGCATCACTAAAATCGGCAGTAACAACCTCTTTATGGCGTACACCCACGTAGCGCATGATGCTGTGATTGGTGATAACGTTATTTTCGCCAACAACGCAAGTGTTGCCGGCCATGTTCATGTTGGTGATTGGGTTATCTTAGCGGGTAACTCAGGTGTGCATCAATTTTGTAAAATTGGTTCACACGCATTTGTCGGAATGTATTCAGGCGTAAACCAGGATGTTCCACCTTATGTTACAACCATAGGCACACCAGCGCGTCCAGTTGCAATTAACACAGAGGGATTGAAGCGTCGCGGCTTTGAAGCCGATGAAATCATGGCCCTGCGCCGTGCCTACAAAACGCTATTCCGTAAGGGCTTAAAAGCTGAAGAAGCAGTTGCGCAACTACAACAAGAAGTTGAGCAATTTCCTGCAATTCAGCCAATGATCGATGCTGTTGTAAACTCAACCCGCGGTATTATCCGTTAAGCGGTTTGTGAGTTTAGTTTTCGAAAACGCCGTCATTGACGGCGTTTTTTTATGGCTGTGATTTGAGCGCTGCTTTGGGCGCGTTGCGAGTAAATCTACTTGTCTTGTTGTCTATAAATCACACTAAATAATGTGCTGATTTTCAAACGCATAGATTTCCTCCACGACATGGTTTTAAGCACATCATAAACAGGGTAGACTAGTCTGTTAATAATCATTGTGGTTAATGGGAATCCCCACATTCATGTGCGCAACAGCTAAACCTTTACGTGTCGGCATTGTGGCTGGCGAGATGTCAGGTGACATTCTCGGCGAAGGCCTAATTAAAGCGATTTTAAAAACTCATCCAGATGCTCAATTTGAGGGGATCGGCGGTCCACGCATGCAAGCGCTTGGTGTTAAGAGCTTATTTGACATGGAGCAGTTGTCGGTGATGGGGCTAGTAGAGGTGTTGTCTCGTTTACCTCGCTTGCTTTCAATTCGTAAACATTTGGTGCAGCATTTTATTGATAACCCACCGGATGTGTTTATCGGCATCGATGCGCCTGATTTTAATTTGCGTGTAGAGCTGCCTCTTAAACAGGCCGGGATCACCACAGTTCACTATGTCAGCCCATCGGTATGGGCATGGCGTCAAAAGCGCATCTTTAAAATAGCTAAAGCCACAGACCTAGTCTTGTCATTACTGCCATTTGAAAAGGCATTTTATGATGAACATAATGTACCTTGTACGTTTGTCGGGCACACCCTTGCTGATGATATCGCCGTGCAGCAAGACAGCCGTGCTGCGCGCGAGCAACTAGGATTATCACAAGATGATAAAGTGCTGGCGTTATTGCCAGGTAGCCGTGGCTCTGAAGTTGGTTTACTTACACCTACCTACGCACAAACTGCTGAGCGACTGCAACAGCAAAACCCTGACTTGAAAGTCGTTGTACCCTTGGTAAACGATGCACGAAAGCAGCAGTTCTTAGAATTACAAAAAGCACATGCTCCCAACTTGGATGCCATCTTACTCGATGGCCAATCAAGTATTGCTATGCAAGCCAGTGATGCGATTTTATTGGCATCGGGCACCGCATCTTTGGAAGGAATGCTGTATAAAAAGCCTATGGTAGTCGGTTATAAACTAAAGCCGATGACCTACTGGATGGTGCAACATGTGTTTACGTTCACCATTAAATATTTCTCACTACCCAATCTGTTAGCTGATGAAGAGCTGGTACCTGAATACTTGCAGCATGAATGTAACGTAGATAGATTATGTGAAGCACTGGAACCGCGCTTATACGGTGATAACAGTGAGCTGGTAGCACGCTTTACAGACATTCATAAAAATATTCGCTGTGATGCCAGCAGCCAAGCCGCAAAAGCTGTATTGGAGTTAATCAATGCAAATTAATCGCCCAGACGTTCAATATATTGCCGGTGTTGATGAAGTAGGGCGCGGCCCTCTCGTTGGCGATGTCGTCACCGCTGCAGTTATTTTAGACCCTGCCAAGCCAATAGAAGGCCTTACTGACTCGAAAAAGCTCAGTGATAAAAAGCGTCAGGCCCTCAGTGAGGAAATTAAAGAAAAAGCGTTAAGCTATTGTATTGCCCGTGCAACGGTTGCTGAAATTGATGACATCAATATTTTACACGCCACCATGTTAGCGATGAGCCGCGCGGTAGCAGGGTTGGATATTAGCCCTGACTTTGTGTTTGTGGATGGTAATCGCCTACCTGACTTGGATATGGCCGCGCAAGCCGTGGTTAAAGGGGATGCCTTGGTGCCGGAAATCAGTGCCGCATCAATTTTGGCTAAAGTCGCGCGCGATGACGAAATGATTGCCCTTGATGCCCGATATCCACAATACGGCTTCGCAGGACACAAAGGCTACCCTACCAAAGCACATTTTGAGGCATTGGCGGAACATGGGGCTACAGAACATCACCGAAAAAGCTTCAAGCCCGTGCAGCGGGTGCTAGCTGAGCGAGGACAATAATGGCAGCGCCACAATTCGTTCACTTACGTGTTCACAGTGACTTCTCTATGGTCGATGGCTTGGCAAAAACCAAGCACATTGTCGCAGCAGCACAAGAGCAGCAGCTCAGTGCAATGGCTATCACAGATCAGATGAACTTATGTGGCTTAGTGCGCTTTTATGGTGGCGCCCATGGCGCCGGTATCAAACCTATTGTTGGTGCCGATATTTGGCTGAACACTCCAGAGTTTCCTGATGAGCCATGTCGTATTGTTTTGCTCGCAAAAAATAATGAAGGATATAAAAACCTAACTTTACTGATCTCCAAGGCGTACTTGCGTGGTCATGTGATGCACCGCGCAATGGTCGATAGGCAATGGTTGGCAGAGCACGGTGAAGGTCTAATTATTCTCAGTGGCGGCAAAGATGGAGACCTAGGCAAGGCGTTGCTCAAAGGCAATGCGGCGATTGTCGAGGAAATTAGCCAGTTTTACCGTACCCATTTCGCTGATGATTACTATCTCGAGCTAATTCGCACATCTCGTGCGGATGAAGAAACCTATCTGCATATGGCAGTTGAGCACGCCTATGCCCATCAGTTGCCCGTAGTTGCTACGAACGAAGTTGTATTTCTAAAGCCCGAAGATTTTGAACCCCATGAAATTCGCGTTGCGATTCACGACGGTTACACCCTTGAAGATAAACGCCGACCTAAGCGCTTTTCGCAAGAGCAATATCTGAAAACGCCAGAGCAAATGAGTGAACTGTTCAGCGATATACCTGAGGCGTTAGAAAATACCGTTGAAATTGCCAAACGCTGTAATGTAACAGTACAACTGGGTACGTACTTCTTGCCTGATTACCCAACGGGTTCACTGAAAATTGAAGACTTCCTAGTTAAAGTATCTCGCGATGGTCTCGAAGAACGCTTACAGTTTTTGTTCCCTGACGAACAAGTCCGCGCCCAGCGCCGTGGTGAATACGACGAGCGTTTGCAAATTGAACTTGACGTAATCAACCAAATGGGATTCCCGGGTTACTTCTTGATAGTAATGGAGTTCATTCAGTGGTCAAAAGATAACAATATTCCAGTAGGGCCGGGGCGGGGCTCGGGTGCAGGTTCCTTGGTGGCGTACGCCCTGAAAATTACCGATCTAGACCCACTGCAATTCGACCTGCTTTTCGAGCGATTTTTGAACCCTGAGCGTGTATCCATGCCTGACTTCGACGTCGACTTCTGTATGGATAGACGTGATGAGGTAATTGACCATGTAGCCAAGCTCTATGGCCGAGATGCGGTATCACAGATCATCACATTCGGTACCATGGCTGCAAAAGCGGTGATCCGCGACGTAGGTCGTGTGCTTGGCCACCCGTATGGTTTTGTTGATAGAATTTCTAAGCTCATTCCGGGCGATCCGGGGATGACGCTTGCCAAAGCGTTTGAAGTTGAGCCGCGTTTACCTGAAGCCTATGATGGTGACGAAGAAGTACGTGACCTTATCGACATGTGCCGCATTCTCGAAGGATGTACCCGTAATGCCGGTAAACACGCAGGTGGTGTTGTCATATCGCCGACTACGATCACCGACTTTGCCGCGCTTTATTGTGATGAAGAAGGCAAGTTTCCGGTTACCCAATTCGACAAAAACGATGTTGAAACTGCCGGTCTAGTAAAATTCGACTTCCTGGGTCTGCGTACTTTGACCATCTTGCAGTGGGCGTTAGATATGACTAACGAGCGCCTTGCTCGTGAAGGAAAAGAGCCGGTTGATATCAATGCGATACCACTGGACGATAGAGCGAGTATCGAGTTGCTATTACGCGCGGAAACAACTGCCGTATTCCAGCTCGAATCGCGCGGTATGAAAGACCTTATTCGTCGATTAAAGCCGGACTGCTTCGAAGACATGATCGCACTGGTTGCTTTGTTCCGCCCAGGTCCGTTGCAATCGGGCATGGTAGATAACTTTATCGACCGTAAGCATGGTAACGAAGAAATATCCTACCCAGATGCGCAGTATCAACACGATAGCTTGCAGCCAATCTTGGAGCCTACCTACGGCGTTATCTTATACCAAGAACAGGTAATGCAGATAGCACAGGTACTTGCTGGTTACTCGCTAGGTGGCGCTGACTTGCTGCGTCGTGCAATGGGTAAGAAAAAGCCAGAAGAGATGGCCAAGCAGCGTTCAACCTTCGAAGAAGGAGCTATTAAGAACGGTGTTGATGGCGAGCTGGCTATGAAGATCTTCGACCTTGTAGAGAAGTTCGCAGGTTACGGCTTTAACAAATCTCACTCCGCGGCCTACGCTTTGGTGTCATATCAAACGCTGTGGATGAAAACCCATTACCCCGCTGAGTTCATGGCGGCGGTAATGTCTGCCGATATGGATAACACCGACAAAATTGTGACTCTCGTGGACGAGTGCGAGAATATGAAGCTCGCATTGTTACCACCAGATGTTAACGCGGGCTTGTATAAGTTCACAGTGAATAAGCAAGGCCAAATCGTTTACGGCATCGGTGCTATCAAAGGTGTAGGCGAGGGCCCAGTCGAAGCTATCTTGCAAGCACGAGAGCAAGACGGTCCATTTAAAGACTTATTTGATTTTTGTGCGCGTGTCGATTTAAAACGTCTGAATAAGCGCGTAATTGAAAAGCTCATTATGGCCGGGGCCATGGACAAACTTGGGCCTGATCCCGTGCAGGGTGGTCGGGCTATCTTAATGGCCTCACTTCCAGAGGCGATTAAATCAGCTGAGCAACATAACAAGGCAGAACAATTAGGCCAAGGCGATTTGTTTGGTCTGTTAGCAACTGAGCCAGAAGAGGTTGAGCAAGCGTTCAAACGTGTCCCTTATTTCACCGATAATCAGTGGTTAGATGGGGAGCGTGAAACCTTAGGGTTATTCCTAACGGGGCATCCAATTAACCAATATCGTGGTGAATTAAGGCACTATACGAGCGGAAAACTCGTCGATTTGACGCCAACTGAGCGCGATGTGCAAACAACTGCCGCAGGGTTGGTCATTAGTGCCCGAACTTTGGTAAATAAAAGGAATAAACGTTGGGGATTAATCACGCTGGATGACAAGAGTGCCCGGATTGATGTACGCTTATTCCCAGAACAGTTCGAAATGTTCCAAGAATTGCTGCAAATCAACAATATCTTGGTCATAACTGGACAGGTCAGCTTTGATAACTTCTCTGGCGGCATTACAATGACCGCCAGAGACGTCTGTACTCTCGCTGAGGCCCGTGAAAAACGCATAAAAGCGATGAAAATGACGGTCGATATGGCGCAAATTGATGACAACTTCTTCGAAAAGTTGGAAAAAGTGCTAGAACCGTACAAATTTGGTACTTGCCCGGTAAAAATTCTTTACCGTCGACCAGATGCCTTAGCTGAGTTGGAACTAGGAACACAATGGTGTGTGACGCCAGCGGATGACTTAATTCACAAGTTATCTTTGATGGCGGCACAAAATATAGAATTAGAATTTAATTAAGTGGGTTAATGAGCGCATGAGTCTCAATTATTTGGATTTCGAACTACCGATTGCTGAATTGGAAGCGAAGATTGAAGAGCTACGCAATGTCGGCCGCGCCGGTTCATTGGATCTAGGCTTAGAGGAAGAAGTTTCTCGCCTGAAAGAGAAAAGTGTTGAACTAACAAATAAAATCTTTTCAGAATTAGGTGCATGGCAGGTTTCTCAACTAGCGCGTCACCCTTTACGCCCTTATACGCGTGATTACATTGAGCGTATCTTTACCGAGTTCGATGAACTTGCAGGTGATCGCGCGTTCGCAAACGATCCTGCTATTTTAGGTGGTGTTGCTCGTCTTGATGGTGAGCCAGTAATGGTTATCGGTCAGCAAAAAGGCCGTGACACAGCTGAGAAAATCAAACGCAACTTTGGTATGCCGAAGCCAGAAGGTTACCGTAAAGCATTACGCCTGATGGAAATGGCTGAGCGTTTTAAAATGCCAATCTTCACCTTTATTGACACCCCTGGTGCATACCCAGGTGTTGGTGCAGAAGAGCGCGGACAAAGTGAAGCGATTGCGCGTAACTTAAAGGTTATGGCAGCACTTAAGGTGCCAACAATCTGTACTGTGATTGGTGAAGGTGGCTCAGGTGGAGCTCTGGCGATTGGCGTTGGTGATCGCGTAAACATGCTGCAATACAGCACCTACTCAGTAATTTCACCAGAAGGCTGTGCATCCATTCTTTGGAAGAGCGCAGAAAAAGCCCCACTTGCAGCTGAAGCTATGGGTGTGACTGCCAAGCGTGTGAAAGAGCTTGATCTTATTAATAATATCGTTGAAGAACCACTAGGTGGTGCGCATCGTAACTATGATGCAATGGCGAAGAGCCTAAAACTACAATTGAAGCGTGATTTGGCAGAATTACGTCAAACCAGCGTTGAAGAAATGTTGGATTTACGCTACAAACGCTTAATGAGTTTCGGCTACTGTTAAGCAAAAAAGGCCGCACAGTCGGCCTTTTTTAATGCCCTCAATATGCAATCAACGTTCGATACATCACTTTCTCAATTACTTGCGCGTTGTGACAACTGCCAAGGTCTTGCTGTTGCCCTAAGTGGTGGGCTGGACTCTATGGCGCTACTTGCTTTAAGTCACGATTATGCTGCTCGCCACAATTTGCCAATATGCGCAGTACACATTCACCATGGACTCAGTGCTAATGCTGATAGCTGGCTGACATTCGCCAAGGAGCAATGCCAGCGCTTAGGCATTACATTGTATAGTGCTCGGGTGCAAATAAGTGAGCAAACCCGTAAAGGTATTGAGGCTAAAGCGCGTGAGGCTCGTTACAATAAGATTGACGAGCTTGTGCCGCAAGATTATGCCCTAGTGCTGGGGCAGCACCAAGATGACCAAGTCGAGACTTTTTTCTTGCGTTTGAAGCGCGGTGCGGGACTCAAAGGACTAGGTGCGATGCACGATTTAGCGACGTGGCAAAGCAGGGTGTTGCTTCGTCCTCTTTTACATGTATCCCGAGCTGATCTAGAGCAGTTTGTCGCGCAGCAAAAGCTGTCACATATTCATGATGAATCAAATGATGATTCACGCTATGACAGAAATTTTTTGCGTAATGATGTGCTGCCTTTACTCAATCAACGTTTCCATGGCTTTAGTGACAAGGTTGCGCAAACCGTCACTCTGCTGCAAGCGCAACAACAACTACTTGACGACATTGCCCAAAGCGATCTTGAAAGTGTGCAACACGATGCGCACAGCGTGTCATTGGATGCCTTGCTAGCGCTTGGTGAGTCGCGTTATCTCAATGCGATACGACTGTGGTTGCAGCACCATGATTGTGTGATGCCATCGCAGATAAAACTTAACACTGCGTTTGCACAATTCATCCATGCCCGTGAAGACGCTCAGCCGTCAATCACCTTTAAAACACATGGTAATTTAGCCGTTGATTTGCGCCGTTATAATGGGCTTATATACTTGGTAACGTGCTCTGTGGAGCCGGTTCAGCGGCACTTAGCGCAGGGTGAAAATAGTGTGCAGCTAGATGCGCAAACACAACTTACATGGTGGGTTGGAAATGGCGTTCGAGCAGCTCATGCAAGTGAGCAAATAACTATAAGATATGGGTGTTTAAATAGCCGTATTCGTCCACACAATAAGCCTTACAGCAATAAACTCAGTCACTGGCTCAAAGAGCTCAAAGTGCCGCCTTGGCAGCGTCAAACTATTCCACTGATTTTTTACGATGAATCCTTGGTGGCAGTGGTGGGATACTTTTATAATCACGACTTTTTGGCGGCTGAAGGAATACAATGGCAAATCACAACCCAAATCAACACGTAGGCTTATCCCTTGTAAATAAAGCGCCAGTGGCATTGCTGGTGTGCGCGGTGCTGCTCGTTGCATTAGCGCTCAGTACACTTACATTGTGGCGTGTAATCATCCCCTCTGGGATTGCAGGTTTGATATGTGGGGCCTTGCTGCTATGTTACTGGAAAGGCAAAGGGGGTGTATTTTTTATCACCGCCATACTGGTGCCTTTGGTGTGTATCGTATTGATACACTTACCTAGCTTTACATCCTTGTATCAGCTAATTTTGGCATTTTTTACAGGCTTTTGGCTGTCTTTGTGGGTGTTTAAATCCCTCACCGACAAAGTTTCTAATAGCGCACCTTGATAGCTATCTCGGCCATTAAATTTGGCTTGATAGAGCGCCTTATCAGCACGTTCGAACAATTCCATATTCGTGTCTTTAGCTCGAGCCAATGTGAAACCAATACTACAGGTTACGCCGTACTGGCTCATTATCGCGCTGTTTTTCACAGCGTTGATAATGCGCTTGGCAATAACAACATTCGTCTCAAACTGTTTGTCGTCAATAAGTACGGCAAACTCATCACCGCCAAAGCGAAAAGCGGTATCAGTGCCACGCAAACATATGCGCAGTATTGCCGCAAACTCTTGTAGTGTTTCATCACCAGCTTGGTGACCGAAGTTGTCATTGACTTGCTTGAAATGGTCCAAATCTAACAACATCAGGCTAAATGGACGATGCTTGCGTCTGCATGCCTCAAGCTTTTTGTCCATGTTGACGTTGAAGTCACTGCGGTTATTCAGCCCAGTAAGAGGGTCGCGCGTAGCAAGACGCAGCACACGGTTGTACGTTAGCGCATTACGTAGTGGGTAAGCGAGAATCTTATGCCACTGTTTTAATTGCGCAGAAAGCTTATTGGTGAATGCCACATTGCTGAGATAAACCAATTGCCCTAAATGCTCACCTTCAACCTCAATGTCAAAGCGATTGGCGACATTCGCACTGTGAGTTTTTGTCATTTCATTGACGCCAAGACTCGAGTGCAACTGTAACCCTGAAAACTTTGCGTAGGGTGCGATAAATTGTGCGAATGTATCTAGCAGAGTGACCAGATCCAAACTACGTTGTAGCTGTTGCGTAAGGGCTGTTGTATTCAAAGCACTATCTTTGCGGTAAAAATATGCCGCTTTTGCTGCTTCGCTACCTATTTGGCTGTGGTCATATGTCAAAATATGGACATTATCCATCAGAATCACTCCAAGACTAAATTCGTATATGGTTAATGCGATAATTGTGCCAATAATTCAAACTGGATATAAAACAAGCCGTTGCTATAGTTATTTAACGGGGTTTCGGTCCGAGTCAAGGTGTTGACACCTAGGGAGTGGCATGCAGGAGCTGTTTATAGAGGTCTTTGGACTGTTACTCAGTGCGGTAGTATTGGTGTGGCTGTTTAAACGCCTCGGATTACCTGTTATTTTAGCCTACCTTGTCACTGGTATTCTTGCCGGTCCCCATGGTTTTGACTGGCTTGCTAATGAGTCGCAAATGCAGGCTTTTGCTGAGCTGGGTATTGTCTTTTTGCTCTTTAGCTTGGGTCTTGAGTTTTCACTTCCACGCCTAGTTGCTATGCGCAACATTGTGTTCGGTGTTGGTCTGCTACAAGTTCTGATCACTTCATTGATATTCTTCGGTGCATTGTGGTTGCTTGGCTTGGATAAGCTCAGTGCCTTCACTGTCGCCACCCTAGTGGCATTGTCGTCCACGGCCGTGGTAGTTAAATGTTTGAAAGAAAGTGGCCAGCTGCGAAAAAGGCGCGGTCAACTTGCTATTGGCGTATTGCTCTTTCAAGATTTAGCCGTAGTTCCTTTGCTTATTGCGATTCCACTCCTTGCCAGCGACAGCTCGCAATCACTTGTACAAAGCCTCGCTATCGCCCTAGGCAAAGGGGCATTGGTGTGTGCGTTATTGTGGGCTATTGGCAAGTGGGTATTGCCGAGAATGTTTAATGAAGTGGCACGGATGCGCAACGAAGAGCTATTTGTTCTTACTACCTTGTTAGTTACTTTGTTTGCCGGTGGTCTTACACATTGGTTCGGTTTATCTATGGCTTTGGGGGCGTTTCTCGCAGGCATGATGCTCGGTGAAAGCCAGTATCGTCATCAACTTGAAAGTGATATTCGACCCTTTAGAGATATTCTTATGGGCCTGTTCTTCGTGACCGTGGGGATGCAATTAAGTATTGATTATGTGCTCTCGCATATTCACCTTGTTTTTGCTGTGCTTGCGGTAATGATGGTTGTTAAATGGATGATATTGGCGGCCATTGCCCAAGCGTTAGGTGAACGTAAGAGTGACGCGCTAAGTGCTGGCCTGATGTTGTGCCAAATGGGGGAGTTTGGTTTCGTGTTGGTGGCATTAGCAAATACTCACGGTGTGCTTGGCAGCGAGTTATCCTCCTTATTGATTGCTTTGGGCGTATTGTCGATGGCTATTACGCCTTATCTTATTGATTGGGCACCGACATGGGTAGGGCGTTTAGTGTCTGCGCCGGTCGAGCAACTCGAGTCGCAGCTCGCTAAAGATGAAGATCTCAAAGAGCATGTGATTGTCTGCGGCTACGGCCGAGTTGGGCAGAATATAAGCCGATTTTTAAGTGCCGAAGCATTGCCATTTATCGCTATCGATTTAGATCCATATCTAGTGCGCCAAGGACGCCATGCGAACTATCCGTTGATGTTTGGCGATGTAACCCAAAAAACCATTTTACAAGGTGCAGGTGCTGACAAAGCCCAGCTCGTGGTGATCACGTTTACTGATTTGAACAAGGTGAAGTTAGTTACGTCAGTGCTCAAAGAAGTTGCTCCATCGGTCAATATCCTTGCGCGAATGCCTGATGATAGTCACCTAGACGAACTCAAAGCCAGTGGTGTTTCAGAGGTGATCCCTGAGTCACTCGAGGCCAGTTTAATGCTCTCGTCTCATGTATTGTTTATGAGTGGAGTGCCCATGAAACGCATAATTCGTCGCGTTAGCCAAGAGCGCGAGAATCGATACTCATTACTGCAAAGCTTTTATATTAGCGATGAAGCGCCTGCCCATGAAATTCATTCCGACGCGCTGGAATATTTACACGTTATGGCTTTAGCGGATAATGCGTTTGCTGTGGGTCAGAAAATAAGTGAGTTGAGCTTTGAAGCACGCAGAGTGAGCGTCGCCGCCTTGCGCCGCAATGGCCGAGAAATAGAAAACCCGAGTCAAGACACGATACTCATGGGCCAAGATGTATTGGTGCTAAGAGGCAAGCCGCGACGGGTGGAGCGCTGCGAGCATTATCTTCTCAACGGCGGTGATGTGTAGAGAGCGAGTTAATCCAAACACAAAAAATGGCGCAACTCTTTGAGGTTCTTCACCCCATCTTGATATCCAAGCTCAATAAGATGCTCGGTGTAACGTTTCTCAAATAATAAGTAGCTCGGTAAGCTCGATTCACTGTAGCGTTTGACACCAATCCCACGTAACAGCATACGAATAGCTAAGGGCATATCATCGTAATATAACGAGCTGATCTCATTAAAGTTATGAGAAGGGTTAATACAAAATGTATCGATGTGTTTGAGTTCTTGGTGTTTGTGCTTTGCACTGAGCAAACCTACGGTACGATTAATACGCTCTACACGCTCTAAATCCGCATGAATGGTGTCTGCAAAGACGCTATCAAGCAAGTGACCAGCAATGGCCGACATGCCAGGATAATGGGGCGCGTATTTGCGGTGCTCTTCCTTTGGTTGCTCCACACCGATAACAAAAATCCGCTCAGCACCTAAATGAATGGCACTCGATAACGGCGACATTTGGTGGATTGAACCATCACCGTAATATTGATGGCGAATTCTTACACTTGGAAACACCACAGGAATGGCACTTGATGCCATGAGATGTTCCAGGTGGATACGCGCTTTTACACCTTGGCGTTTTGAACGTTGCCAAGGCGTTGCATCTTTACTTTGAAAGAAAGTAATTGAATCTCCGGTACTGTAATTAGACGCAGTAATGCCAAGCGCATCAATCACCCCTCGATGGATATTACGGTCAATGCGTTCCATTGGCAGCACTTCTGCGAGCAAACGGCGTAAAGGCGAATTATTAAATAAGCTTGCAGGGGCATGATTAGCGTGGCCAGAGCGAAAGCTCGATAGCACATTGCGAATAATGTGGCCAAATACGTGCGCAAAGTCACTGCGATAAACATGGGAGGTGTGGAACTGTCCCCACACGGTATCAAGCTTACGTAAAGCTAAGTGGGCGCATGATGCCCAACAGGCCAGAGCCACTGAATTAATTGCACCAGCAGATGTCCCTGTTATGATACGAAATGGCAAAGGAGCGGTGCGCGGCATGCTGTGAGTCAGTGCTTTGAGTACACCCACTTGATACGCTGCTCGAGCACCACCGCCACTGAGTAATAATGCTGTGCCTTTTCGGCCGCAATTGGTTTGCTTTCGCATGAGTAATGCACTTAAATAAAGACCTAACTTAAATGTAAAGTATTCTTTAGTAAAAAGAAATGTATAGGTGCTTGGAAGTGTGTTGCAATAGAGCCAAGCAAGTGGCATTTATCTCTTACATAAAGTAGTTAATGGAGTTTTTAATGAACGATCAGCCTCAAGCGCAAGAAAAAAGTCGCCCCAGTCGTAATACGTTACTTTTTGCTGCAATTGTTGTTGTAGTGTTGGTAGTCGTCATCATGATTGCCTTGAGTAAACAGCAAGACATGGTCACAGAGAGTGTAGAGGCACCACAAACCGTTGTTATTATTGAGCCCGAGGAACCTGCAACACAGCCAGATGAACCAATCTCAGAGCCTGAAACTATGCCACAGGCGCTACCGCAAAGCGAACGTGAACAACCCACAGAGCAAGTTGAACAAGAGCCAGCGTTACCAAGCTTAGATGAAAGTGATGACGTGGTGAGCGAGCGAGTTAGTCAATCACTGAGCCAAGCCAGTGCAGACTTGTTGGTCAATGATGACTTAATTCGCCGCGCTGTGGTGTTTGTTAATAACCTTGCAGATGGCCAAGTAGCAGCTAATCATTCACCGGTAACCAAGCTACAGGAGCCTTTTAGCGTTGAACAAGGAGAGGTGCTGACAATGGACCCACAGAGCTTTTCGCGCTATGACCCCTACGTTGCTATTTTAACGTCATTACAAACGGAGCAATTAGTTGCCCTGTATCAACGCTACGAACCGTTGATTGAACAGGCGTATGCAGAAGTAGGTCGTCCGGATACTCACTTCAATGAGCGATTAACCAAAGCAATAGACTTGTTGCTTGCGACGCCTGAAATGACCACACAAGTACCACTACTCAAAGATTCAGTAACCTACAAGTATGCTTTTTCAGAGTGGGAAAATTTACCACCTGCGCAAAAGCAATTGTTGCGCATGGGCCCTGAAAACGTCGCCAAAATTAAAGCCGTATTAACTGAGTTACGTTCAGAACTTCAATAATTAGTAGTTAGGTGTTCGTCCAAGCGATGGGTGCGAACACCTTTACTCATTACACTTCTCTATAAAATGATTGTTTACTAAGCAATTAACCACGAAATTACTGATTTCCCTTGAAACCACGTAGGAAAGTCTGGATAATCCCTCCTGCGCCCAAAGAGGCCCACTACGGTGGCCTTATTGGTCCTCTCGCAACACTAGCAGGTGAACCTGGTCAGGCCCGGAAGGGAGCAGCCACAGCGTGTGATGTGTGTGCCGAGATGTGGCTGGTAAGGCTACCACCCAAACTCTGTAATCTCATTTCTACTAATTTATTCCCTACTTTCAACATCTTTTTAAGCTTGTTACCACCTAGCACGAGTTCAGTTTGTGTCATTGTGTGTCGAGTGCTATGAAAAGCTTTTCAGTGTGCCTAAATTTGATACAATCGGGCGATGCACACGGAGTTGTTAGTAAGAATGAATCAACGGACAAAAATTCTCGTCATAGATGACGAAGTCATCGAAACAATTGCATTAACTGAGGCGTTATCGGGCCTTGGAGAAATTTATAGCTGCAACAATAGTTGCGTTGCAATACAGCAAGTGATGCACCTTCAACCCGACATTGTATTGCTAGATTTAGAAATGCCAATGATTTCTGGGTTCGATATTCTCGCCCAATTAGCTGAACTTGACCCCTTTACTGCTCCGAGAGTACTAGTGATCACGTCCCACAGTGATCATCAAGCGCAAGAGCGGGCATTGCAACTTGGTGCTATCGACTTTATCAGCAAGCCTGTGCATCTCAACTTATGCCGTATGCGTGTACAAAACCATATTTATATTATCAATCAGCAAAAGTCTTTGGCATTGACAAAGGAAATGTTATTTGCGGACAGAGAGCAATTACGCGTCACGCTTGATTGCATTGCTGATGGCGTGATCTCTACAGATGATAAGGGTCATGTTATTTATTTAAATCCGGTTGCGCAGCGCCTCACTGGGTGGTCACAAACAGCAGCTCAAGGGCGCTTTATTGATGAAGTGATGACGTTATATGACGCCATTACAAAAGAGCGCTATGCCAATCCTCTTATCATTGCGCTTAAAGAAAAGCGCACGGTAGCAATGGCACTAAACACGCAAATAACGAGTAAACACGATTTTGACTATCGCGTTCAAGACAGTGCCGCGCCAATTATCGACTCACAGGGCTGTGTCAAAGGCGCGGTGATGGTATTTCAAGATATAAGCGAAACATTAGAGATGTCAGTGCAAATGACCTATTTGTCTCACCATGACCAATTAACAGCACTCCCTAACCGCGTGTTGCTATATGACCGCTTAGCACAAAATCTTGCTCGTGCCGAGGTTGGTAAACATAAGCTGAGTTTGCTGTTGATAGACATCGACAATTTTAAATATGTTAATGATGCATTGGGCCATCATATTGGTGACGATGTTATCGCTCACATTGGCCATAATCTTGACCGCTTTGCCTGTAGCGATATTACGGTTGCGCGAGTAGGTGGTGATGAATTTGCCATTGTAGTGCCTCATGTGCAAAAGGTGATGAGTGTTGATGCCTTGGTAAGTAGTGTGTTTGATGAAATCAGCAAACCCTTTCGTTTGGGTAAAGAGCAATACAGTTTAAGCGCGAGTATTGGTGTGAGTGTATACCCCGATGACGCTCTGACCATTGAAGATATGATGCGCCACGCAGATTCAGCGATGTATAAGGCGAAGCAACACGCATTTAATTCCTGTTGTTACTTCAGCGATGAGCTCCAGCAAGAAGTGGATAGAAACCTTGTCGTTGGCAAAACGTTGCGAAGTGCGCTTAGAAATGATGCGCTGGTGGTGCACTATCAACCCAAGTATAACTTGCAGTCTAATCAGATCTGCGGAGCAGAGGGCCTTGTAAGGGTGCAAGATGCCGATGGCAAAATGATTGCGCCATTTGTATTTATTGAGTATGCAGAAGAGTCTGGCCTTATTTACCGTCTTGGCGAGCAAGTCCTCAATCGATGTTGCTGTGATGCTAAGCAGTGGCTCGAATCAGGCTATCCAATAAAGGTAGCGGTAAATATTTCAGCTAAACAATTTAGTGATCCAATGCTCACGAGCATAGTGGCTAAAGCGCTAGAGAAAAGTGGTTTACCGAGTTGTTATTTAGAATTAGAGGTTACTGAATCAGCCCTAGTCGATGATTACGACGCTACCATTAAACAACTCACTGCTATTTCTAAGATGGGCGTAAGTATTGCGTTGGATGATTTTGGAACGGGTTATTCGAGTTTGTCTTATTTGCGGTTATTTCCATTAGATGTCTTAAAGATTGACCAATCCTTTGTCAGTGACATGCTCACGAATAATCAGGCCTTTGACATCGTTCATACCATTATTCAGCTGGCTGGAACATTGAACCTGCAACTCGTAGCTGAGGGGATAGAAACTCAAGAACAAAGGGTTGAACTGGCTCAACTTGGTTGTGCGACCGGGCAAGGCTACCTGATGAGTCGACCAATGAGCGCGGATGAATTCGCAAAATTACTTTGTGCAAGCGAACAAAAAGAGTGTAAGCCATCATAAATCACTATCTATTTTGGAGATGTTAAAGGGACGGTTGTTGGTATTTTTTATCCTAGGTAGGTTATTGAAAAACCTTGACTATACTTACCCTAACTAGCCACTTTCCGAGACCTCTATTTATGCCTAAGTTATCCAACCGCAGAGATTTTTTGCGTACTCTTTCTGTTGGTGCAGCCGCGTCTGCCGTCGCATTCAAAGTACCCTATGTATTTGCCAAAAAGCCAGTCACTTTGCGGGTTATGGGCACGCATGTGACCTTACAAGAAGAGTTACGTCAACGTGCAATGAAAGAGCTTGGCATTAATATCGAATTCACCCCCATGGGCAGTGCCGCAGTGCTTGAAAAGGCAGCCTCCAATCCAAGTAGTTTTGATTTGTACGAGCAATGGTCTGATTCAATCAATATTCTGTGGCAAGCGGGAGCAATTCAGCCAATTGATGTTCAAAGGCTCACTTATTGGGATGAAATTAATGCGCTGACTAAAACAGGAAAATTAGTTGAGAACGCCAAAACTGGGGCAGGCGATGCGCCCAATAAAATCCTTTTTGTACAAAGTGATGGCACCTTGGGTACGCAACCGACCGAGCAAATTAGTTTTATGCCCTATGTACATAATGTGGATTCTTTTGGCTACAACACTCAGCATATCGCCAAAGGCGAAGCCTATAAAACAGAGTCATGGGGTTGGTTATTGGATGACCGATACCGAGGTAAGGTGTCATTAGTTAATGCGCCAACCATTGGTATTTTTGATGCCGCTTTAGCGGCGCAAGCGCAAGGCTTAATCACCTTTGATGACATTGGCAACATGACCATAAACGAGATTGATGCTTTATTCGAAATACTGATGGCGAAAAAGCAACAGGGCCATTTTGCTGGGCTTTGGACATCAGTGCCTCAGTCTGTTGAGTTTATGAAAACAAATCGCGTGCATATCCAAAGCATGTTTTCTCCAGGTGTAAGTGCTTGCCGAGGGCAGGGGATCCCCGTTGTGTACGCCTCACCCAAAGAAGGTTATCGTGCTTGGCATGGGGTGATGTGTCTGTCGGCGAATACACATGGTCATGTCAAAGATGCCGCGTATGAATACATGAATTGGTGGTTATCGGGCTACCCTGGTGCCTTTATTGCCCGCCAAGGATATTACATTTCCAACCCCCAGCGCAGCCGTCCACTAATGAGCGATGATGAATGGCAATATTGGTACGAAGGCCAAGCAGCTAACAGCGCGCTTACAGGCACCGATGGTAAAATATCAATTCAACCGGGTGAAGTACGTGATGGGGGGAGCTACGTCAAACGTTTCTCTAATATTGCAGTATGGAACACCGTCATGCCTAATTATGACTACAGTTTGGACAAGTGGTATGAGCTTCTCAACGCATAAGGAATTGCTTTGCTAAGTATAATTAAGCGCTCAATTGCGGCAAAAGTATTGCTGGTTTTAACCATTTTGTTAATCACGGTATTGAGTGTGTATGCCATGCTTGAGTATCGCATACAAACCATTGAAGACTCAGTGAGTGACACTCTTGGCTTATCAAGCCAGACGGTGGACATACTGCGTATCAACAATGATATTGTACAGCTGCAAAGAGATGTCTCAGTATTTGGGAGCTCAGGCAGTGAGGCCATCTACGCCAAAATTGAACAAAGCCATTCGAGTATACGCAGCCGCCTTAATGAAATTAGTGCTCAACTTATAGAAGGCGAGGATTCAGAGCAAATAGAAGCGATGAAACAGCTTGTTGAGCGTTATGGTGAAAACCTCAATGTATTGGCTGAGCGTTATCACGCCAAAGTGTATTTTATTGATATTGAGTTGCCACAATACTATCAGCAAATGCTGGGGTATTTGGATGGTATGTATCAGGCCGCGCCTGTAGGCCAAGCGCAATTAATAGTGCTTCAGGCAACCAACAAATGGCATAGCTTGCACTCAGATGCAGGCTTGTTTTTGAGCAAAAAAGACTACAGTAAACGACAAAGTGTGCAACAAGGCTTGTCCGCCTTACCACGTTTATTGAATACGCTACCCTCAGCGTTTCGCAGCGAACAGGAAGTTGAGATTACCAAAATAAGGGAGTTGATAGCACAGTATCGCACCGCGTTTGGTAAAAGTGTGCAGGCGAATCGAAACTACCTTACCTTAGTGAATGTAGTCATGGCTGGTGATGCCATCGAGTTTAACAATTTAGTCGATGTACTCAGAGAACGTTCAATAGAGCGCTTGCAGACGATTAAATTGCAAGGAAATCAGGCGATTAGACGTGCTGAAGTCGTGATGAAAACACTGTTATTTGCGGCTGTCTGTTTGATTTTAGCGTTCGGTTATTTCTTACATGCTCACATCACTCGTGCGATCCGTCGCCTCACTGCCAGTTTTAAGAGCTTCCTAAAAGGGGACTTATCCGCAGAAATTCACGATAGAGAACGCCAAGATGAAATTGGCGTATTGGCAGAAGCTGCGGATCAATTTAGAGAGCTCAGTGAACACCTCATTGTTGCCAAGCAAGAGGCAGATAAAACCTCACAGGTGAAGTCTGAATTTTTGGCAAATATGAGTCACGAAATACGCACGCCCATGAATGGTATTCTAGGTATGGTACGTTCGCTCAGTAATACGCCGCTTAATCAAGAGCAAAAGCGCATGCTCTCAGTCGTAAACTCGTCGGGTAAAAGTTTGCTGGTGATCCTTAACGACATTCTTGATTTGAGCAAAATTGAAGCCGGTAAAATCACCCTAGAAGAGCGCCCAGTAAATCTCGAAGAAGTGCTTTTTGAAATCAACCAGATGTTCAGCACGCAAGCTCGTGCAAAACAAATATCACTGCAGCTTCCCGATCAAGTTCCCTTTGCCAATGGCACTATTGCCTGCGATGAGACTAGACTTAAACAAATCCTCATTAATTTGATCAGTAATGCGATTAAGTTTACCGAGCAAGGTCAGGTAGCGATGGATATTAATGTTCTGGCGCAAACTGACGACACCATTACGTTAGAGTTTGCTATCGCAGATACTGGAATTGGTATAAAGCAAGAGCAACTCGCCACACTATTTGAAGCGTTTTCTCAAGCTGACACGTCAATCACTCGGCGTTTTGGTGGTACAGGTTTAGGTTTAACTATTGCCAGTAAAATGCTCGCCTTGATGAACTCAGAGCTCTCAGTTGAGAGTGAGTTTGGCAGAGGCTCTCGGTTTTCGTTTGCGTTAACATTGGCAAAAGTGGAACTGATTGAACACGAAGATGACTTTTTTGATGAGCCAGACGTTGAGGGAGATTATCAAGAGTTAGTGGTGCTCGCGGTTGAGGATAATGAAATAAACCAGATGGTTTTGCAAAGTTTATTAGAAGAAGCTGGAATTAGTAACATCATCCTTGCGGATAACGGCGAACAAGCGGTAGAAAAGTGTGAATTACAAGATTTTGATCTAATTTTCATGGATATGCAGATGCCCGTGATGGATGGCCCACAAGCTACTAAGCTTATAAAGGCAATGCCTCAGCATCGGGATACCCCGGTGGTTGCGTTAACCGCCAACGTACTCGACTCTGACAAAGATACATGCATCGCCGCGGGTATGGATGACTTCGTCGCCAAGCCAGTTGAGTACACAGCATTACTACAAGTATTAAAGCAATGGGGAAAGCGCGACAAGCAGAGCGCGCATCATGAGCATAATTGCTAAGAACGGGGATCATATGGGCCGCATGGATAAAACGCTGACACAAAAACTAAAAGAGAATGCTATTTTGTGGGTGGCTTTATTTATTATTTGTGCGGCTTTGGCGGCAGCGGTATCACTGTTTGAGCTAAGAGTGCAAAGCAGTGTATTGGACGAATTACACATTAACCTTGAGTCCAACTCCAAGCAATTACAGAACAACCTAGACGATTCATTGAATGAAGCACGCGCTAATCTGAGGTTTTTACATGCAACCCCACCCATATCGGGTTTACCTCGAGCCTATTACAATAATGGCATTGATCCCTATGACGGCACTCTGTATGAGCAATGGAAGCGCCGCCTAGAGACTATTTTTGTAGCCTTTGTACAAAATAACGAAGCGATAGATCAATTGCGGATCATTTCTGTTGTCGACGGTGGCCAGGAAATTATTCGGGTCGACAGGGTTGGCGGAGTGATAGAAGCCGCGCCAGAATATAGTTTGCAAAACAAAGTTAATGAAAGCTATTACAAACCAAGCAGTCAATTGTCGGCGAACCAAATATTTGTGTCGAAATTAACCCTTAATCGTGAAAACGGCGAAGTCGAGTTTCCCCATCGACCGATGCTGCGTTTTTCAATGCCTATTTTTAGCCCACAAGGAGAGCGCTTTGGTTTTATTATATTGAACTTGAATGCAACGCAGTTGATAGAACAATTAGTTGATAATGTCCCCTCTTATGCTGCGCTTATACTGAGCTCAGCCAATGATGACATAATTTATCATCCTAAAGAGTCATATCGCTTTACTCGAGACTTGGCACCAGAAATTACCTGGGACTCCCTGTTCGACAAAGAAGTAGATTATGAATACGTGTACAGAATAAGTGCAAGGAACTCTACAGAAAAGTGGTATGCCTACTCACAAAAAGTGGCAACACGCAATGCCAATACCCTGAACTACGTTAACCTTACAACCTTGGTTCCTGACTCATTTGTTACGGCGAATATTAATGAAAAGCGATTAAGTGTGTATGGCTTTTTGCTCACCGTATTTACAGTCACTACTATTGTTGTTCTATTGTTTCACCGCAATGCAACACGTTCTGCAGAATTGGCTGAGGCGCGACGAGAGTCTGCTGCAATAGTGCAAGGGTCTATCGATGCCATTGTTGGTCTTGACTTGCAAGGTCGCATAACCAGTATGAACCATGCGGCAGAAGTTATCTTTGCGACATCTTTTAGCAACATAGCTGGTAAGTTGTACACTCACATAGACACTCTAGAACATCTTCCGATCAATACGTATATTCGTGCCTTAGGGCACTCAGCCCACAAGGTAACAGATAGCTTACAGGTTAAAATAGACGGGAAATATTACTGCTTTGCGGTATCAGCAAGCCCGGTACGTGGCGATGACCATGTACTTCGCGGCATTGCGCTAATTATCCGTGATGTTACCAAAGAGCAAGAAGCCGAAAGTAAAATACGTAAACTCAATAGTGAGCTTGATATCAAGGTGAAAAAGCGCACCGCAGAGTTGGCTCAGGCAAAAGAAGAAGCGCAAAAGGCCAGCGACTTTAAAAGTGCGTTTATTTCCAATATTAGCCATGAAATGCGCACCCCTCTTAATGGCATCATAGGTACCATGGGGCTAATCAAACGAGAGGCACAATCTGACAAGGCCACTCGATTGATCGACATGATGGAGCTCAGTGCAAATAATCTCAATATACTCATTAACGACATTTTGGATTTGTCGAAAATTGAAGCGGGTAAATTAGAGTTACATCCAAAAGCTTTTAACCCAGTCGCCTTGGTAGAGAGTATTGTCACGTCAGCGGCAGTCAAGGCTCACGACAAAGGCTTAGAGTTATTCGTAGACACCAAGGAACTGCACTGCCAAGAAGTGGTCAGCGATCCGCATAGGTTTACCCAAATAATCAATAATTTAATCAACAATGCAATTAAGTTTACCGAGCAAGGGTATGTGCAAGTGACATTGCGAGGCGAAGTGCTTGATCATGACCAATTTCAGCTCACGGTGGCAGTCAAAGATACAGGGATTGGTATTGAAAGCCACGCGCAAGAAAAGTTATTTAACTCATTTACTCAGGCCCACTCTGGGGTGGCGGCTAAATATGGCGGCACTGGGCTGGGGTTATCGATTTCTCGCCAGTTGAGCCGATTACTCAATGGCGACATCAGTTTTACATCCAAAGTCAATGAAGGCAGTGAATTTGTTTGTCACATCAATCTTGCACTAAACAGTGTAAAAATGCGTGCACATACAAAGTATCTAAAAGATGCGAAGGTATTGCTGTTGCTCAATAATAAAGACCTAGCAGAGCATTTAACAAGCGTACTTAATTATGATGGGGCGAAAGTAACAACGGTTAAGAGTGCGCGATTTAACCCTTCATCATTGGTTAAATACGACATGGTGTTTATAGATAGTGAGGATGCTGCATTGAGTCAGCTTGAGCCTATCTACAGCAATGTTGCTGAACATGAACTCCCCCAAGTTATTGCCATGCAGTCCCCAACAAAACCGATGCCAAGCAGCACGGTTATAAAAGCCATCAGACTTAATAAACCTGTTTTGTATAGCGAACTTCATCGTATATTGGAAAACCCAGATAGTGCTAAGCAGCTTAACAATACAGCCGACGATAATGTGAACGTGACCACCCATTTGAGTACGTTGGCTAAAATTAAAGGACGCAGCGTTCTGGTAGTAGATGACAACGAAATCAATATCGAAGTTGCTATAGGGATGCTTGAAGTATTGCCTCTGCAGTTCTTTAGGGCTAATAATGGACTTGAAGCAATTGAAAAGTTGAAACAATTCAATGAAAAGGGCATAAGGGTGAGTTGCGTGTTGATGGATTGCCAAATGCCGGTATTAAATGGCTACGAGGCAACCGCGAAAATTCGCAAAGGTGAAGCCGGGCAGGATAATAAAGAAGTGCCAATTATCGCCATGACTGCCAATGCCTTAATAGGTGAAAAAGAAAAATGTTTAGCCGCAGGAATGAACGATTACATTAGCAAACCTGTGGTTGCGCAAGAGGCTGAAGTGAAGTTAGTGAGGTGGATTTTGTCTTATTCAGATAATAACGAGCAAAGCGAAACGGATAACGAAAAGTCTGACATGCTGTGGGACAGGAGTGCAGCGTTGGCGCGTTTGCTGAACAAAGAAGAATTGTTGACTCGGGTATGCATCATGTTTGTAAAAACGGCTCCCAATAAAATGTCAGCCATAGAAGAGGCCATCGGCAAAGCTAATGCTGAAGATATTCGGCAATTAGCGCACTCTTTCAAAGGGTTATGTGGAGAGATAAATGCGAGTCGTATTCATGCTTTGTTAGCAGAGATAGAGAATAAAGCGACCGCAGGCAGCCTTGATGTCAATGGTGAGTTTGAAGAACTTAAGAAGCTAGTACCCAAACTCCTTGAGCAAATTGAAGCGCACATGTCGCCAAGCGCATAATCATCAAAGATTTTTTCGAGGGGCTTAAGCCCCTTTTTTGGTGTTATCACCCTACTAAAAACAAACAGCAAAGTTCAACACGCCCTAATTTAATCACAAAAAGAGTCACCCCTTTTTTAAACCTGAGCCGTTGTATTTATAAGCGCAGCAATTTGGTGCGCTGGAGCTTTCAGTTTTAATTCCAATCAGCATAAATGTGTAGTCAGAAACAGCGCTGGATAAATGCTGTGCTAGCAAGGCGAAATTTCTCTTATGTATTGATTCTACAGAGAGAAATTTTAGCAACGTGAGCACGACATTAAGCCCGCTAGAAAGATTAGCAATATAAGTAGATTGGTAAAATAGGGGAATGTTATGGAATATACAATTGAGCATGAACAGAGCTGGTTCAAACCGAGTGTAAAGTTCGCTTTAAGTGCAATTAGTGCTGCCACGATTACACTAGCGACCTTTACCTTTATGGTGTCATTACTTAATCAGCCACAACGCTTTGATAATAATGCAGGCGAAGACATTATTGTGGAAATCATGGAGCCACCGAAGGATTCTGAGGTGATTACGAAAGAAAGGCCGCTCCCACCACCACCTCAACCACGCCCGCAGCAACGGCCAGTAACCACAAGCGTTCCCGATACCGACTCGCCAGTGATTACTTTGGATAGACCCGATGTGAGCACGAACATAAAAGACAGCTTTGATTTTAACCAAGCATCACGATCAGCTGTGACGCCGATTGTTAGAGTGCCGCCTCAGTATCCAACGGCTGCTGCACGTGAAGGCATTGAAGGCTATGTGGTATTGAGCTATGACATTTCTGCCACAGGACAAGTGATTAATGCTAAAGTCATTGGCGCTGAACCCAAACGGACGTTTGATAAAGAAGCACTCAGAGCACTGAAAAAATGGAAGTTTAGTCCAATGGTTATCGATGGTGTTGCCAAAGGGCAAACGGGCCTGCAAGTTCGTTTGGACTTTAATTTGCAGCAATAATGAGGCAAGGCAACAGGAGTACGCAGCAAAGGGTTGCGACTCCTCGCTAAGGAGAGATGATGCTAAAAGCCGTAGCATCTATGCTATTTACACCGAACAGGCAGGATTTTAGCCTGCTTAATAATGAAGCCCTAGCAGAGCTGGCATCGCAAAGCGCAAAGGCGCGAGAAGAGTTGGTAACGCGCTTGAGTGACGATGTGTTGTATTTCATTCAATCGCAATTGCACAGCGTGGAGCATGGAAACTATGCCAAGCGCCAAAGGGCGCTCGATTTGCTTCATGATGTGTGGCTAACTTGGTTGAGCAAACCCCATGCCTTTAAGGTGCAAACGCAAGGGAGCTTTAAGGCATGGCTATTTGCCATAGCGCGCAATAAGCTGATTGATGAGCTTCGCAAAGGTCGCAAGCAATTACCATGGCAAGAATGTGAACATGAACCACAACTGCATGTTGCAGATGATTACGTTACAACGTTAATTAATAGCGCGTCGCAGCAGCAGTTGAGCAGCGCCATTGCGGCGTTACCCTATTTGCAACGTGAGTCACTGACGTTGCAGTTAGAAGGGTTTAGTTTGCATGAGATAGCGATGATTACCAATAGCGAAAAAGAAAGTGTAAAAACGCGTCTGCGTTATGGCAAAGCCAACATTGCGCAAAGTATCAATAAGGGGCATGGTGATGACTGAACAACGAAATGAAAAGCTTACTCAGGCGCACCAAGCGAGTAAGGCACAATCACGGCTTACGGGCTCAGAAAAACGCGATTTGCTCGCGAGTATGGCCGATACTGTAAAGCACAAAAGCGCAATGTCGTGGTGGCACAAAGGGCAATGGCTGGTGGCCTGCACTGCGCTTATTACATTGATGTCGCTCACACTGTTTGAGTATCAATATGACTCGGTGCCACTTTACGACACCGTTGCCTATGAACGTATTGAAATCTTTGATGAAGTCAGTGGCGAGCAACGAGTGCGCGTCTCAGAGCAAGTGCCACATCATCTTTCTAGCATCCATGTGGCGGAGCGACAACTGGCTGAGCAACTTAAGGTGCAAAAGCGTGCGTATAACACAGTGTATGATGAAGAGCCTGTGCGTATCGCGCGATTAGTGCAACATCAAGGCGATTGGCTATTGGCTGACTGTCGCAGACAAGTACTTATCGCGCTTAGCAGTGAATTAGCGCATAAAGTGGTTGATGATGGGCTGCTCAACATAGAAAACGGGGCGATGTTGGCACTGCGCTTTGATAGTACGGGCAAGCTGGTTGCCATTGATAATGCCATTAACGCTGAGCAATGTTAGCGTGTTAAAGAAGGCGTCATTTACCCAGCGCACTGGCTGACTAGGTGCTCCAACGCTTAGCGTTGAGTCGGCTTTATCACAGCATGAAGGGGTGCTGATTAGTATTCGAATGGCAAATCGACTATTCACTGTCAGATTTGATTCAACTCTAGAAATCAAATCTGACAGATAACGTTTAGATTTATTCACGTAATAGTTACTGCAAAGGTGTGTATTCGGCAAGTTCTACTACAAACTGCTCAACACCATCTTTGCCTTTGAACATGCGCACCATCATGTAGTTCATACTTGGTGCAAACCAGGCAATAGCTTGGCGTTTATCGCTATCATACAGGCGCTTAACTATGATTGTTTCGACATTGCCTATTGGTAAGGTGATAGCCTCAGTGCCGACAACTTCAAACATATATTCTCGGGAGTTTCCCTTTTTATCTACGATGGGGTAGGCAAATTTGGTCTCGCCGTTCGCCAAGCCCTTGCGTAATGCAATTTGATATGACAACACATCTTGGAAATCTGCTTTCCACTCGATTTCGATAGGGTATTTAGATTTGTTCGTAAAGACCTGTTGTGCATCATGCTCAAAGCTGACTTTATAGGTTTTATCAGGCCCAGTTCCTTCTCGCTCTAATACATAATCAAGCGGCTTAACATCGCCGTCATGATAGGCAAAACGGCTACTCTCTGTGCGCTCATCAGAAAATATCATCCACTCAATATCGCTGCGATAACTGAGTTTATAAGTACCATCTTCGAGTTGCGCTAATGAGCGCTGAGCTTCGCCATGACGTTCACCTTGGCGCGTTATAAAGTACTTTGCTTGATATTGAAGTAGTTGGGAAGCAGGATGTGCTTGAGGGGCTATTTCTTGCTGTTGTGCTACAGCATGCGAAATAGTGCCGCAGCTAAGTACTGCGGCAAGGAATAATTTAGCTGTCCAGATACGCTTGCAGATCAGCGCCTTGGCTTGGAAGGGTGTTGTTATCGAGCACTGCATAGTTATCTTCCATAGTCAGTCTTTGTTCGCTGAACCATTTGACCACCAACGGATAGATAATATGTTCTTGCGCATGAACCTTTTGTGCCAAACTCTGAGCCGTGTCTCCCTGTTCAATAGGGACGTGAGCTTGAACGATGACAGGTCCGCCATCAAGCTCTTCGGTAACAAAGTGAACACTAACGCCATGCACTTTATCGTTCGCATCTAAAGCGCGCTGGTGGGTATTCAGCCCTTGGTACTTAGGCAACAAAGAAGGGTGAATGTTCAACATTTTTCCCTTAAATTTTTGCACTAAGCCAGCACTTAGAATACGCATAAATCCAGCTAATACAACACAGTGCGGTGAAAAACTATCAATTAGCTCACCAAGCGCTGCGTCATACTCTTCTCGTGAATCGAACGCTTTATGGTCTAAAACCCGAGCTTCGATACCTGCATTTTTGGCGCGTTCAAGGCCGTAAGCATCGGCCTTGTTGCTGATCACTGCACAAATTTCAGCAGGGATTGTTCCTGCTGAAACTGCGTCAATAATTGCCTGCAGGTTAGAGCCACTGCCTGAAATAAGTACAACTAATCTGGCAGGAGTCTGGCCTTGCGTCATTATTGCGCACCACCTGTGATTTCAACTTGCTCTTCACCTGCTGCAGCATCTTGGATTTCACCAATGTGCCACGCATTTTCACCCGCTTCTTTAAGAATGCTTAGGCTTTGCTCTAGTTTGTCTGCAGGAACCACAATCACCATGCCCACACCACAGTTGAAGGTGCGATACATTTCGTGCGTTTCAATGTTACCGTTCTCTTGCAACCAGTTGAAAACTGCAGGCCACTGCCAGCTGTCACCTTTGATAACTGCTTTTGCAGATTCAGGCAGTACGCGTGGGATATTTTCCCAGAAACCACCGCCTGTGATGTGAGAAAGCGCATGAACGTCTACTTGCTTAAGTAGTTCAAGCACTGGCTTCACGTAAATACGTGTTGGTTCAAGAAGGTGTTCGCCAAGCGTTTTGCCTTCAAACTCACTGTTTGTGTCTGCACCTGATACTTCAAGTACCTTGCGTATCAGCGAGTAACCATTAGAGTGAGGGCCGCTTGATGCAAGTGCGATAAGTTGGTCACCTGCCGCTACTTTCGATCCATCAATAATGCCTTCTTTTTCAACAACACCTACGCAGAAACCAGCCATATCGTAGTCGTCGCCTTCGTACATGCCTGGCATTTCAGCCGTTTCACCACCGATAAGGGCACAACCAGAAAGCTCACAGCCAGCACCGATGCCAGTCACTACGTCAGCCGCAGTATCAACATCTAGTTTGCCAGTAGCATAATAATCTAGGAAAAATAGCGGCTCAGCACCTTGAACGATAAGGTCGTTCACACACATAGCAACAAGGTCGATGCCTACAGTGTCATGCTTTTTAAGGTCGATAGCTAGGCGAAGCTTAGTACCGACACCATCAGTACCAGCAACTAAAACAGGCTCTTTATAGCCAGTAGGAAGCTGACATAGCGCACCAAAGCCGCCGATGCCACCCATTACTTCAGGGCGTTTGGTCTTTTTTACAACGCCTTTAATGCGTTCAACAAGGGCATTACCTGCATCAATATCGACGCCGGCATCTTTGTAGCTAAGAGACTGTTTTTGTTCGCTCACAGGGTTTCCTCAAAATTCAATTTAGGGGTTGCTTAGAAACGCCGGGCATTTTACAGCAAATGCCGCGGCTTAGCTAGGAAAAGGAGGACCTTTGTCCTTGTTTATGCGGTTGCTACGATCACTGCACGCAGTGGTGCTGGGTAGCCTTCAATAGTTTTATTAGGATCTTCAGGGTTTAAGAAGTCAGCCAATGACTCATTTTCCATCCAATCGGTACGTCGCTGTTCATCTAAAGATGTTTGGTCGGTATCTACAACGCGAATATCTTTAAAGCCAACACGGCGCATCCACAGCATCAGTGCTTCTGCGCTGGGTATGTACCAAACATTACGCATTTTTGCGTAACGGTCTTCAGGTACTAGCACCGTATTAATGTCACCTTCAACGACTAGGGTTTCAAGTACTAACTCGCCGCCTTTGCGCAGCTGCGCTTTTAGTTGCGCTAAGAAATCGATAGGTGAGCGACGGTGATATAGTACGCCCATTGAAAATACCGTATCAAATGCCTTTAACTCAGGTAGCTGCTCAACGCCCAATGGTAATAAATGTACGCTTGGGTCTGGGGTGTAGTGTTTGATGGTTTGGAATTGGCACAAAAATAAGTCGCTTGGGTCTATTCCCACAACAAGTTCAGCGCCTTCACCGCGCATGCGCCATAGGTGGTAACCTGAGCCACAGCCAATATCGAGCACTTTGCGCCCTTGCAAAGGGCTGATATGCGGCACTACGCGATCCCACTTCCAATCACTGCGCCATTCTGTATCAATGTCGATGCCGAACAATGAAAATGGCCCTTTTCGCCAAGGCATAAAGCGCTTGAGCAAATGTTCAAGCTGTTTACGTTGGCCATCATTTATATCGGTGTCGGTACCAACACGCACTTCGTTGGCGATATTGACGTCTGAAGGGGTGATTTCAGGTAAATTGTTGAGTACTTTTTGCCATTTTGGCATATCGCCGTGACGGGCCTCGTCTTGCCAGTGTTGTAACTGTGCAGGCAAGGTATTGAGCCAATGACTCAGGTCAGTACAGGCAATATGTCGATAAAACTCGTTAAACCACTGATTCATCTTTATTCCGATTATTTGATTGCAACCATTGAGCAGAAATTAAAGCACTGATACCACACTTGGGTCTGGCTAAAGCCAGTGTCTTTTAAGCGTGCTAAGTGGGTATTAAGTGTATCTGTGCGCATCACATTTTCAATTGCAGTGCGCTTTTGGCTTATTTCAAGCTCGGAATAACCGTTGGCGCGCTTGAAGTCATGATGTAAGTCGATGAGCAATTCATCCACTTCTTGATTTTCACCACGCAGTTTTTCGCTAAGCAATAACACACCACCAGGTTTAAGTGCGTTGTAAATACGCGCGAGCAAAGCTTCGCGTTGCTCTGGTTCGATAAATTGCATGGTAAAGTTCATGGCAATGACCGAGGCATTTTCTAATTTAGTATCGAGAATATCCCCGAGCTCGACCCTCACAGGGACCGTTGAGCGAAAACCTTCGAGGTGCAAGCGACATCGCTCAACCATGGCTTCGGAATTATCAATGGCGATAATCTCGCATCCTGAATGATTTAGGTTACGACGCATACTTAAGGTGACCGCACCCAATGAGCATCCTAAGTCATATAAGTTGCTATTATCCTGCGCATATTTACCTGCTAGTTTTCCCAATGTGCTAACGATGGTGGCATAACCGGGCACCGAGCGTTCGATCATATCTGGAAAAACTTCCACTACTTTGGCGTCAAAGGTAAAGTCTTTTACCTGTTGCTGTGATGCATAAATACTGTCTTTTGCTGACACTTTGCTAAGCTCTAGCTAGAATCGATGGCTGCATTTTATCATTTTTGTTCGCGCAGTGGAGGGCTTTAGTTACTTAATCTTCTGTGACAAAGCGGCAACAATCTTGTGTAAACCTGCTATTCTTATATTTATCGTTATAAAACAAGCGTTAATGTGAGATTTAATCGGCTTGTTAGTGAACTTTAGCACGTAACCACACAGCAATAAGCAAGATTCAGCGAGAGCGCACATGAGTAAAAATAAAGTAATTAGCACAGAAGATATTCTTTCCACACTTTGCCGTTCAGTTACGGAAGTGTTGTCTTCTGCTAGTGGCAACAGCATTAGCTATTCGGCGATGGTACAAAAAATAACACGTACCTGCATGCGCCCCGATATTGGTTGCTTTGTATTGTTTGATGGCGGATTCACCGGCTTGGTAGTAACCAATT
The DNA here is from genome assembly GCF_049257235.1 of Pseudoalteromonas maris. NCBI lineage: Bacteria > Pseudomonadati > Pseudomonadota > Gammaproteobacteria > Alteromonadales > Pseudoalteromonadaceae > Pseudoalteromonas > Pseudoalteromonas maris. Next base: position 93,224 of record NZ_JBMMUF010000001.1, on the reverse strand, counting down.
TTACGCAACAGGCGGCAATGGAAATTTACGGTGATTACATGAACAACATGGGCATGCCACCAGAAGAGCTGGCGAAAAGCCATTTGTCGGACGACGTTGCTAATGTGCTCGGTGAATTAATGAATCAAATAGTGGGTGATTTCACTAACAAAGTCAGAGAGCAATTACATACCTCCATTACGCAGAATCAGCCAAAAATGATGGCCATCAACAAGCAAGTGCAAATCTCTGTCGATACAACAATGGATAGACCTCAAGCGCGACGAGTGACATTCACCACGCAAAATCAGAACATCTTTTATCTTGAGCTCGCAATGGACAAAACTGAGTTCATCAAACTGCATGATTATGATATTGCGGATACCGTTGACCCCGATGACATCATCGCTGACACAAATAAAAAACGTCAGGACCAAGCGGCCGCCGCTCCCGATGTTGACCAAGATATCGATGATGATTTTATGGAAAATTTAGGCTTGTAAGCTTACAACAAGCTGGTTTGCTGATTAGTCTCGCCAGGGAAGGGAGCTAATACACTATGGTCAAGGCCGTTCAATGTGTGCAAATCGCGCATAAATTGGCGTGCAAGTAATGGCGCTCCGTCATTATCTGCTGTATGTAAAAATACATAAGGCTCTTTCCCTTGCTCTAGCCATTGGGCAATTTTCTTTAGCCATGGTTGGTAAAATGACTGGTATTCATCTTCAAGCCCTGCGGTTACAAAACGCACGATAGGACGCTGCCCAAATGCGATTGCGTGCACAGGTAAATGCGGCTTTTTCTTTTGCGCATCGATGATTGCATCATTATAAGGCGTAACAGCGAATAGGGCGCGCGTATCCATTGACACTCTATCTATCCCTTTATCATGACAGAAGCGATTGAAAGTCTGCTCGTTCAGTGATTTGTCAAAAAACTGAGGATGGCGTACTTCAATACTGTAGTTTAGCTCTGCGGGTAATTTTGCCATAAAAGCCTGCAACCGACCCAGATGCTCAGGAGCAAAACTTGCAGGAAGTTGCAGCATCAGGGAACCGGTTTTAGCAAACAACGGCGACATTAAGTCCAACCATGTATTGATCGCTTGTTGGTCGACACTCAGCGCAAGGTCATGGCTAAAACGTTTAGGGAATTTAAAGGTAAAACGGAATGACTCCGGCGTTGAGTCATGCCAGCGTTGCACTGTTTGCACGTTAGGGTCGGCATAAAAGGTGGTGTTGCCTTCTACTGAATTAAAAACACGCGCGTATTCACTTAGCATCTGCGCACGTTGAGTGCCCGGTGCAAATAAGGAGCCTTTCCACGCATTGTTTGCCCATTGCGGGCAACCTAAGTACAGCATTGTCAGTTTGGTTCAAGTTATTTAACGATATACGGCAATGCTAACACACAATCTTCTCTCTCAATGGTGAATAAATAGCCAACAAGTTGTTTGCTTCGTGACATTGACCACCGTTTTTATATAATTAGCGGCAATTTATTTGCCTCTGCGTGCAATTAGCCCACGCCTTTACAATTAAAACAGGAATATTATGCGCTCTATATATTGCGGACACTTGAATAAAAGCCATGTCGACCAAGAGGTTACTCTTTGTGGTTGGATCAACAAACGCCGTGATTTAGGCGGTTTGATCTTCGTTGACGTGCGTGACCGCGAAGGCCTAGTGCAGGTTGTATTTGACCCAGAAGTAGAAGGATTGATGGATGTAGCGAACAAACTACGCCAAGAGTTCTGTGTGCAAATCAAAGGTGTGGTACGTGCGCGTCCTGAAAGTCAAATCAACAAAGATATGGCAACGGGTGAAGTTGAAATTCTTGGTACTGGTTTAGAAATTATCAACCGCTCTGAGGCGTTACCGCTTGATTTTAATCAACAAAACTCAGAAGAGCGTCGTCTTAAATATCGATACCTAGACCTTCGTCGTTTAGAGATGAGCGATCGCATCAAACTACGTGCAAAAGCGTCAAGCTTTGTGCGTCGTTTCCTTGATAGCAATGACTTTTTAGATATTGAGACGCCAGTACTTACTAAAGCGACGCCTGAAGGTGCGCGTGACTATTTGGTACCGAGCCGTGTTCACCACGGTAGTTTTTATGCGCTACCGCAATCACCTCAGCTATTTAAGCAGCTGCTGATGATGTCTGGTTTTGATCGCTACTACCAAATCGTTAAATGTTTCCGTGATGAAGATTTACGTGCTGACCGTCAGCCTGAATTCACACAAATCGATATCGAAACGTCATTCATGAGCTCTGATGAAGTGCGTGCAGTGACGGAAAAACTTATCCGTGACATGTGGCTTGAACTACTAAACGTAGACTTAGGGCAATTCCCAGTAATGGCTTACGAAGAAGCGATGCGTCGTTTTGGCTCAGACAAACCAGATCTTCGTAACCCAATGGAACTTATTGATGTTGCTGATCTTGTTAAAGACGTTGAGTTCAAAGTGTTCTCTGGCCCGGCAAATGACGAAAAAGGTCGCGTAGCAGTACTTACTGTGCCAGGCGGTGCGGCGTTGTCACGTAAACAAATAGATGAATACACTAAGTTCATTGGCATCTACGGTGCTAAAGGTCTTGCATGGATGAAAGTGAATGACCGTGAAACAGGCGTTGAAGGTGTGCAATCACCAATCGCTAAATTCTTAAACGAAGAGGTGATAACCGCACTACTTGAGCGCACCAATGCACAAACTGGAGATATCATTCTATTTGGTGCAGACAGCCGCAATGTCGTTAATGAAGCGATGGGTGCATTGCGCTTGAAGATTGGTTTAGACCTTGAGCTAACCGACCTGACAAAATGGGCACCACTTTGGGTTGTTGACTTCCCAATGTTTGAAGAAGATGACGAAGGTAACTTACATGCTGTACACCACCCATTTACAGCACCAAAAGGTGTAAGCCCTGAAGAGTTAGAAGCAAACCCTTCAGGTACACTATCTGATGCTTACGATATGGTACTAAATGGTTATGAAGTGGGTGGCGGTTCAGTGCGTATCCACAACAGTGCAATGCAAGAAGCAGCGTTCCGCGTGTTGGGTATTGATGCACAAGAGCAACAAGATAAGTTTGGATTCTTACTTGATGCCCTCAAGTACGGCACACCACCTCATGCAGGTTTAGCTTTTGGTTTGGACCGTTTAGTGATGTTACTGTGTGGTACTGATAACATCCGTGACGTGATTGCTTTCCCGAAAACGACGCAAGCATCGTGCTTGATGACAGATGCGCCAAGCAATGCTAACCCAGATGCACTTAAAGAGTTGGGGATTGCTATCGCACCTAAAGCAACACAAGAGCAGGGTGAATAACAGTTAAGTGTTCACCCATTACTCGTAAGAAGCGGCCTTGGCCGCTTTTTTCATGCCCATCACCTTTACACTGGTCATCCATACAGTTACCATTATCCTCAGCGAAAACAATAATAAGGTATGTGAGTGAGTATCATTTTGGGGATAGATCCCGGCTCGCGATTCACAGGTTACGGTGTCATCCAGCAGCAAGGACACAAATTTGCCTATTTGGGCAGTGGCTGTATCAAATTAGGCGATAACCCTTTCCCTGAGCGATTGAAAATGATTTTTCAAGGAGTGACTCAGCTCATCAGCCAATTTAACCCTGATTCATTTGCAATAGAACAAGTGTTCATGGCGCACAATCCAGACTCAGCATTGAAGTTAGGACAGGCGCGTGGTGCGGCAATCGTTGCTGCTACTATGGCAGAGATATCAGTGCATGAGTATTCTGCGCGTCAAGTGAAGCAGGCGGTTGTTGGTAAAGGGGCAGCTGAAAAAGCACAAGTACAGCATATGGTTAAGCATATATTGAAGCTACCTGCGACACCGCAAGCAGATGCCGCCGATGCACTCGCTATTGCCATGTGTCATGGCCACTCACAACAAAACTTAATCAAATTAGCCGGTCAAGCACGCAAAACAGTGCGTGGTCGGTTACGATAACTGAGGTCACAATGATAGGAAGAATTCGCGGTGAATTAGTAGAAAAGCAACCACCAGAAGTGCTGATAGATGTTGCTGGGGTAGGGTATGAAATTAGCTTACCGATGAGTTGCTTTTATGCACTGCCTGAGTGCGGCGAGCAAGTGACCTTGTTTACGCATTTTGTGGTTCGAGAGGACGCACAATTGTTGTTTGGTTTTAATACTAAAAACGAAAGGGCATTATTTCGCGAGTTACTTAAAGCCAATGGTGTGGGGCCTAAACTCGGCCTAGGTATTTTATCTGGGATGTCAGCGGAGCAATTCATTCATTGCGTGCACAATGGCGACGCCAGTACCCTAGTTAAGTTGCCTGGAGTTGGTAAAAAGACTGCAGAAAGATTAGTGTTAGAGATGAAAGACCGCCTCAAAGATTGGGGGCCAGACTTATTCACACCGTACACAGATGCGGCGGCATTATCCTTGGCTAATGGTGATGCACTGGTTCATGGCGGCAGTGCGCAAGATGATGCCATTGCTGCGCTTGAAGCGTTAGGATATAAAAATACTCAAGCCGTTAAGTCGGTTAAAGCGGTGGCTCAACAGAACATGAGCTCCGAAGATATGATCAAGCTTGCGCTCAAAGCAATGCTCTAACGAGAACATACATGATAGAAGCAGATAGACTGATAGAACCTCAGCAGCAAGGTAATGAAGATGTAGTGGATAGAGCTATTCGTCCTAAGCTACTTGATGATTACCACGGTCAGCCGCATGTGAAACAGCAAATGGAGATCTTCATTGAAGCGGCGCGCTCGCGCAGTGAGGCTTTGGATCATTTGTTGATATTCGGACCTCCTGGATTGGGTAAGACTACGCTTGCAAATATTGTTGCAAACGAGCTTGATGTCAGTATTAAAACGACCTCAGGACCGGTGCTAGAGAAAGCGGGAGATTTAGCTGCATTACTGACAAATCTTGAGGCACATGATGTGTTGTTTATCGATGAAATACATCGTATGAGCCCACACGTTGAAGAGATTTTATATCCAGCAATGGAAGATTATCAGCTTGATATCATGATTGGCGAAGGGCCTGCGGCGCGGTCGATTAAACTTGATTTACCGCCTTTTACTCTTATTGGTGCCACAACCAGAGCCGGCTCTTTGACCTCACCACTTCGCGACCGGTTTGGCATTGTGCAACGTTTAGAGTTTTATAATGTTGACGACCTTGCCGCAATCGTTAAACGATCAGCGATGCATCTAGGCCTAGAGGTAGATGAGCAAGGTGCCTATGAGGTGGCCAAACGCTCTCGAGGCACGCCAAGAATAGCCAATAGATTACTTCGTCGTGTACGAGATTTCGCTGAAGTCAAAGGTGACGGAAAAGTGTGCGTCGATATTGCATCACAAGCACTAGATATGGTCGATGTTGATAAAAGTGGGTTTGATTACATGGACCGTAAATACCTACTCGCCATTATTGAAAAGTTTATGGGCGGTCCAGTTGGGTTAGAAAACCTTGCTGCGGCGATTGGCGAAGAAAAAGAAACGATAGAAGATGTGATTGAGCCTTATTTGATTCAACAGGGATTTATTCAACGTACCCCCAGAGGACGTATTGTCTCTGATCACGCTTATGCACACTTTGGCTTACAGAAGTCACAATAGCTACACTTGCCACACATAATTTAGTAAAAGCCGGACGTTTGTTCGGCTTTTACTTTAACTAGCCAAATGTTCGCTAGTGATTCACAGCGCATTAAGATTCAGCTTATTAGCATCAAAGCGACTTACATAAGCAAATTTCAGGCAAAAAAAAGCCCGCAAAGATGCGGGCTAAACAACAAGTTGAAGGAAGTAAATCCAAAACACATCAACTAATAGACGTTTGAAGCTGTTAGCTGATGGTGCGAGGTGGGGAATCAGAAACCACCTCTTGAACTGTGCATAAGAGCCTTAGTTGGTTGCGCTAGCTCAGTACGGGGAGAATATTAAAGCGCAACGCGGTTTTATTCAAACTAGAAAAATTATTTTTTTCGGATAAAAAAAACTAATAACGAATAAAATTTTAATGATGCTAATTTAGTCACTTTGTATTAGGCGTAACTTTCTAATACATGAAAAATATAGATTTTTTAAGTTTTGTTCTTTTTTTGTTCTATTAGAATTACTATTTTTTAACTTTTGCCGCCAAGGGGAAATGAAAGCTTATGCGGCAAATTTGCATAAAACAGATATTTTTTGAACTTAATTGGGGTTTGAGAGGCCCAAAAAAACACATAAAGTTGTAACCTAGGCGGGCGGGTGTGTCATTCACCTGCGCATATAGTCAATTCATGGCAAGGCCATTGTCAGCGCTATAACGACTGGGTACACTAAAGCTCATTATGTCGCGTACTGTAATCAGTATCGATATGGTTATTAGTAGTAAACTGCGCTCGGGGAGAAAAGACGTGGATTCAGGGTTAAACTTTTTTGATCTTATTTTAAAAGCGAGTGTGCTAGTTCAGCTCGTGATGCTCACATTAGTGGCGTTGTCAGTTATTTCGTGGGCCATTATTATCCAACGTCGAAAAACATTGAGTAACGCGCTTAATAATGCAAAAAAATTCGAAGCGCGCTTTTGGTCTGGTGTTGACCTGTCTAAACTTTACAACGAAATTTGTGCACGTACTGTGCAAACTGAAGGCATGGAATCAATTTTTAGCTCAGGCTTTAAAGAATTTGCCCGCTCTAAAAAATCTTCATCCTCGGTTGGTGCAGTCGCAATAGACGGCCCACACCGCGCAATGCGTGTAGCGCTGTCGCGCGAAGTGGAAAAGTTAGAAACTGGCGTGCCGTTGCTGGCCACGATAGGTTCAATTAGCCCGTACATCGGCTTGTTTGGTACGGTGTGGGGGATCATGACCGCATTTATCGCTTTGGGTGAAGTAAAGCAAGCGACATTGCAAATGGTTGCTCCCGGTATTGCCGAAGCATTGATTGCAACAGCAATGGGTTTGTTCGCTGCGATTCCAGCGGTAATCGCATACAACCGCTTTGCGACTAAATTGGAAAAAATCGAGTCGTATTACGCCAACTTTATGGAAGAGTTTGCCAATATTCTACACCGCCAAGCAATCACCCAAGAGGTAAGAAGCCATGTATCAGCGTAAGAAACGCCGTGCGGTCGCTGAGATCAACGTAGTTCCTTACATTGACGTCATGTTGGTGTTGCTGATCATCTTTATGGCAACGGCACCGCTGATCACCCACGGTGTGAAAGTGCAACTGCCAAAAATGGAGACATCAGAGCTCATTGAGACTAAGGATGCACCGCCGATAATCGCATCCATTGATGCAGACGGAAAATATTATGTGAGTGTCGGTGCTGACCCTGAAGCGCCAATGGAAGCGGTGGATGTCGCTGCTGTGATCAAGTTAAAACTTGAACAAAACCCAGAGACACCAGTGATGATCAAAGGTTCTGGCCAAGTCAGTTATCAGGAAGTATTACGCCTAATGGACTTTTTGCAGCGAGCAGGGGTGCCAGAGGTCGGTCTGATGACGGAGTCATTTGAGGATTAATATGCAGCAGTTCAAAAAGCCGCTCATCATATCGCTGGTTTTGCACGTGGCTTTGTTATTAGCCATTGTTATTGCTTCTTATTTAAAGCCCTCAGCCCCTAAAGTGCTGACGGTGAGCCTCAATCCGCCAAGCAATGAAGAGACCCCACCTAAAGCTGTTAGTGCTGTTGCCGTGAATCAGGAAGACGTCAATAAACGCATCGAAGATTTACGCAAACAAGAGGAAGCTAAAAAGCGTGCTGAGCAAAAGCGAATTGCAGAGCTAGAGCGTCGTGCTGCTGAAGCAAAGAAAAAGCGTCAAGCGGAAGCTGAGCGTATCAAAAAGCTTGAGCAACAACGCAAAGCCAAGGAGCAAGAGCGCAAGAAAGCCGAAGCTGAGGCGAAAAAAGCCAAAGAGCGTGAACGCATAGAACGTGACAAGGCGAAAAAAGCACAGCAAGAAAAAGAAGCTGCGGAAAAGGCAGCGAAAGCGGCCGCTGAAAAGCGTCGCAAAGAGGAAGAGGCTGCTCAAAAAGCTGAGGAAGAACGCAAGCGTAAAGAGGCCGAGGCTAAACGCAAAGCTGAAGAAGCCCGTCAAAAGGCTTTGGCAGAGCAATTACTGCAAGAACAGCTAGCAGCAGAAGCCGCTGTGCGAGCAAAGGCGCGTCAGCAACAAGTCATGTCTGAGGTAGACAAATACCGAGCCCTGATTGCTAGTCGCATTCAGCAAAACTTGTTGTTGGATGAGAGCTATCGTGGCAAAGAATGCCGATTAAACATTAAACTCGCATTCAACGGCTTGGTCACCAGCGTGAGTTCACTCGGTGGTGACAGACAAGTGTGTGAAGCTGCCGTGCGCGCAGTTCGTCGTGCTGACACTTTGCCAGTATCACCTGATCGCGACGTATTTGAAGAATTAAAAAATATTAACTTAACCGTTATTCCAGAGTTTTAGGGGAAAATTATGCTTAAGGTATGCCGAAATATAGCGGTAACTTTTTTGGCGACGATAAGTATGTTTACACATGCAGCGTTAGAAATCGTCATTACCGAGGGTGTTGATAGCGCTCGTCCAATCGCGGTTGTGCCTTTTACCTACAAAGGTACAGGGGAGATGCCGTTGCGCATCAGTGAAGTCATTGCTGCTGATTTGCGCCGCAGTGGTAAGTTTAAACCCATTGCTGAAATAGATATGCCGCAGCGCCCTGCGAGTGATGCGCAAGTGGATCACAGTGCATGGGTTGAGCGCGGCGTTGAAGCGATTGTTGTTGGTTCAGTTGAACAACAGTCAGCGGGTCGTTACTTGGTTAATTTTGAATTAATTGACGTGTTGCGTGGACAAATCACCGGTGGTCAAACGCGAGTGTTGCAAAACGGTCAGTTAGTGCAAAGCGAAGATCATGTGTTAGATGCACGCCAAACTGTTATCCCTGCGGGTAGCTTCCGTCGTTATGGTCATCGTATCAGTGATGTGGTTTACGAGGCACTGACAGGTGAGCGCGGTGCATTCCTAACAAAAATTGCCTATATCATCGTTCGTGAAGATGAGCCGAAGCCTTATCAGTTGGTAGTTGCAGACTATGATGGCTTCAACGAGCAGGTGCTCCTGCGCTCAAAAGAACCTCTCATGTCACCTTCGTGGTCACCAGATGGCAATAAATTAGCCTATGTAACGTTTGAAAATCGCCAAAGCCAGATTTTTGTACAAGATATCTACACTGGTCAACGTCAAATTATCACTAGCCATCCAGGTATTAATGGGGCACCAAAGTTTTCGCCAGACGGTACTAAATTAGCCATCGTACTATCAAAAGATAGAACGGGCGCGACAGAACTGTATTTATACGACTTAATGACTAAGCAAGAACGTCGTTTGACGCGCCACCGTAGTATTGATACAGAGCCGACGTGGCACCCAAATGGCAAAGACATTTTCTTTACCTCTGAAAGAGGTGGTAATGCACAGATTTATAAGTTAAATTTAGACTCGGGCCGAGTAAAACGTATGACGTTCGACGGCGATATGAACCTAAATGGCTCAGTGACACCCGACGGCAAGCACCTTGTCGTGGTGAACAGAACGTTAGGTCGATACCATATCGCGAAAATGGATCTTGAATCGGGCAATTTCCATGTGTTGACTCGGACTCGATTGGATGAGTCACCCAGTATTGCACCGAATGGTTCTATGATCATTTACAGTACAATGCACAATAATAAAAATGTATTGGCGTTAGTTTCGATGGATGGACGCTTCAAAGCGCGCCTACCTGTACTCAATGGACAGGTTAAATCGCCATCTTGGTCACCATTTTTATAATTCGCTCAGGGTGTAGTCAGCTTTGAACGCATAAACTTGCAGTTTATGTACATAGCTTACTATAGTAAGCAAAATTGAAAATCAGGTGATGGTTTCACTTAATTATAATAGGAATCTACTCAATGCAACTTAATAAACTATTAAAAAGCCTGCTTGTCGCTGTGCCAGTAATGACGCTAGCTGCGTGTAGCTCTTCATCAGACCTTGATGAGGGTCAAGCAAACGAAACAAATCAAGTTGAAACCCAAACAACTGAGACTGTTGAAGTTGAAACAATTCAACCGGTAGAAACACCAGAAGAAAAAATGCGCAAGCAAATTGAAGCGCTACGTCAACAGCAAATCGTATACTTCGATTTCGACCGCGCTACAATTCAAAGCCAGTACGCAGAACTGCTTCAAGCACACGCTCAGTTCTTAGTACAAAACCCATCAGTGAAAGTACTTATCGAAGGTCACGCTGATGAGCGTGGTACTCCTGAGTACAACATCGCACTAGGCGAGAGCCGTGGCCAAGCGGTTGAGAAATACCTAATGAGCCTTGGTGTGAGCGCTAACCAAATGTCTGTTGTGAGCTATGGCGAAGAAAAGCCTATGATCAAAGCACGCAACGAAGAAGCGTTTGCTAAGAACCGCCGTGCGGTATTGGTATACTAATCTGACTGAAGAGTAATGATGAAGCCGAAACTTATTTTGGCAGCCTTACTCATGAGCGGGAGCACCCATGTTTGGGCTGCTCCCGCTCCTGTTTCTGAGGCAACTGCCAGCGAATCAAGCATAGAACAGCGACTAAGCCGCTTGGAGCAACTGATGCAAACGCGCAATTTGCTTCAGGCTAATTTGCAACAGCAATTGGATTTACTTCAAGACGAAGTGAGTCAATTACGCGGTATCACCGAAGAGCACAGCTACAAGCTTGAAAAAGTATTACAGCGCCAGCGTGAACTATATCAAGAGATTGAAGAGCGTGTTAGTGCCGCATACAGCCAGCAACCAAGCTATGACAGCCAATCAGCCACAACAGCTGTACCAACGGTTGATAACGAGGTTACACAAACGCCTGTAAGCTCCGATGTGTCAGAAAACGATGCCTACGACAAGGCAGTTAAGCTTATCATGCAAGATAAGCGCTACGATGCTGCAATCCCTGAATTCCAAGCATTTGTAAAAGCGTACCCAAATTCAGTGTATGTGCCTAACGCGCATTATTGGTTAGGGCAATTACTTACGATTAAAGGGGACACGGCAGGCGCTAAATTCCACTTTGAAACTGTGGTTAACCAGCACGCAGATTCAACTAAGCGTCCTGATGCATTACTTAAGTTAGCAACACTTGAACAACAGCAAGGTCAACTTGCTCGCGCCAAGCAATTGTTTAATGAAGTAATTACACAATATCCTGATAGCACAGCTGCAAAACTCGCTGCAGATCGTGTTAGTAAGATGTAGCAAATTTTGCTAGTTGTTATGTTTTAGACTGCTTTATCGCAGAAGCGGTCTAAAATTAAGCAACTAACAGGAAAAACTAAAAAAAACCGAGTATTTGTGTTGCACTTGGATTTTAAATAAGTATTATAAGCGCCCGCAGCAGGGGATTACTTCACAGCAATTTACTGCGGCGATTACATGAGATTTGGGTCATTAGCTCAGTTGGTAGAGCAGTGGACTTTTAATCCATTGGTCGATGGTTCGAGTCCATCATGACCCACCACGTTTCATGTAACAATTTGCACAGAGTTGGGTCATTAGCTCAGTTGGTAGAGCAGTGGACTTTTAATCCATTGGTCGATGGTTCGAGTCCATCATGACCCACCACTTGCAAACTCAATCTATAATGTTGGGTCATTAGCTCAGTTGGTAGAGCAGTGGACTTTTAATCCATTGGTCGATGGTTCGAGTCCATCATGACCCACCACTAGATTGATAACACCATAATGTTGGGTCATTAGCTCAGTTGGTAGAGCAGTGGACTTTTAATCCATTGGTCGATGGTTCGAGTCCATCATGACCCACCATTCAAAACATCTCCCTCGCTATGAAATAGCAACATGGGTCATTAGCTCAGTTGGTAGAGCAGTGGACTTTTAATCCATTGGTCGATGGTTCGAGTCCATCATGACCCACCATGTTTTCAGTTATTTCTGTTAGTCATATTCATCAACACTCCTAACGCCAATCAATTAAAATTGCTGTTCATTCTAGCGGGCTAAATATCGTACGCACGTCGTTTATTCTGCGCCAAACCTGCTCACAGAGCTTCTCATGGGTACAATTTTGAATAAACAATTGTCTCTATGTGTATGTGTTATTGGAATATTTAAAGCCAACCCCTGCTATCATCTGTGCTTAGCTTCTTTTTATCATAAGAGTTTCGTATAATTGCGGCACGATTGTGCAATGTAGAATTAGTTTGACCAGTATGGGTATTAGCGAACAGATCATGCCTGAGGATTATATTTTTCCTCCTAAGCCAGCGCCTCTTTCAGATGCAGAGAAACAAGCGTATAAAGAGCGAATCAAGCAGCTTCTTGTAAGCAAGAATGCGGTACTTGTAGCACACTATTACACAGATCCAGAGATTCAAGCGTTAGCTGAGCAGACTGGTGGCTGTGTGGCAGATTCACTTGAGATGGCTCGCTTTGGCGCACGCCAAGAAGATGCGGACATGATCATTGTTGCGGGTGTTCGCTTTATGGGTGAGACTGCAAAGATACTGACACCAAACAAAACTGTGGTGATGCCAACCCTGGAGGCCACGTGTTCGTTAGACGTAGGATGCCCAATTGATAAATTCAGCGAGTTTTGCGACCAACATCCAGATCGCAAAGTAGTGGTATACGCGAATACGTCAACAGCGGTCAAAGCACGTGCTGATTGGATTGTTACCTCGTCGTGTGCATTGGAAATCGTCGAGCATTTAGACAGCGAAGGTGAAAAAATTATCTGGGGTCCAGATAAACACCTTGGCAGCTACATTCAAAAGAAAACAGGTGCAGACATGATCATGTGGAACGGTGCTTGTATCGTTCACGATGAGTTTAAGACTAAAGCGCTTAAAGACATGAAAGCACTTCACCCAGATGCTGCCGTGTTAGTTCACCCTGAATCTCCGGCGGAGATTGTAGAGCTAGCCGATGCGGTTGGCTCAACCAGTCAGCTTATTAAAGCAGCGCAGGAAATGCCAAATCAAAAGTTCATCGTTGCGACAGACCGTGGCATCTTTTATAAGATGCAGCAGTTATGCCCTGAGAAGGAATTTTTTGAAGCACCTACGGCAGGTGAAGGGGCAACATGTAAAAGTTGCGCACACTGCCCGTGGATGGCTATGAATGGCCTTAAAGCTATCGAAGAGGCATTGCTAGACCCAACGGGCAAAGAAGTGTTTGTAGACATGGAATTACGTGAAGGAGCACTGCGCTCTTTAAACCGCATGCTTGATTTTACCGCTAACATGGCGCGCTAGTGGCTGTATACTAAGCAATTGATTTGGTTTTGATAAAAAGCCCTTGCAAGGCATGTAGCGTTTGCTTAGTATAGGCACCGCTGCATAGCAGCCCAGTGTAAGTGTGGAGAGATGGCTGAGTGGCTGAAGGCGCACGACTGGAACTCGTGTATACGTTAATAGCGTATCGAGGGTTCGAATCCCTCTCTCTCCGCCATCCTATCTCAAGGCCTCGTATTGTGCGAGGCTTTGTCGTTTCTGGGCTACAGAGAATTGACTACATCTACCAACTGGTACAAAAGGTTGGTACAAATGGGTATTATGGCTTCTCCACAAAGACACCCAAAATCGGGTATTTACTACTTCAGAATGGGTGTTCCAAAAGACCTCCGTTCAATCATTGGTAAACGTGAATTTAAAACATCTTTAGGTACGACTAACCCGTCTGAAGCAAAGCGTTTATATAGTGATCATTACCAACAAGCATTACATCAACTTGAACTGGCGAAGCTTAAAGTGTCAGGGCAAGCTAACACTGACTTAAATCATAAAGACTGTGCAATCATTGCTGAGCGCTGGTATGAACACTCCAAGAATGAAGTTGAGCGTTCTGGTGCGTTTAGTAACCATCTATCGAAGACTCATAATGAAGGGTACGGTCAGGATGGCTTTAAAGCTAAGTTCACTGCTTACTTTGGTTTATCTGATACTCTTTCTATCTCTGGTCGTGAGTTAGAATCAGCTTCAGAGCAGCAGCTTGATGAACTGGCTGAGGACTTAAAAGAAGAAATAGATGCTCAGTTAGATCGTGAGTCCATCGTCCTTGTTTATCCTAGTGATGCCTATAGACGTTTAGCTGTCGCATTCTATCCTTACGTGATTAATATTGAGCGCTTGTGCAGGGCTAGGTATGAGAGAAACTGGGGCTATGAACCCGTTGAAATCAGAATCGCAAAAGACTCACTCTCGTTTGATATGCAGTCGATGTCCACTTCCTCGTCTAGAGCGCGTAAAGCGGTTAAAGACAGTCTTTCATCTGTATTGAAGAAGTTTATCGAATCAGAGAAGGTCAAACATAAAGGCTCTCTAAGCCGCCTCAAGACCCTCAATGAGACGTCCCTTAAGGTAGAGCGATTCATTGAAATTATTGGTGATAAGCCTATTACAGAGGTCTCTCGTAGTGACGTTATGACTTATCGTGACACGTTATTGCAACTACCTAAATCTAAACAGAAAAATATTCGAAGTAAGCCTATTGAAGAGCAGATCAAGCTAGTGGAATCTGAGGGTCTGGAGACTATTTCTGCTGCGACGGTTAAGAACTCTCTACGGCAGTTATCGACCGTTTTTACCTATGCCACTGACTTAGAGCTGATATCTAAAAACCCTGTCTTTGGTGTAAAGGTGAGTACATCTCAGAGGAAAACTGAAGTAGAAGAAGGCAAAGGCTATACAGACAAAGAGGTTGAGCGTTTATTTGCTACTGAGGTATTCATCGACCCTCGTGCTTCCAAAAGGTATGAGATGGCCTGTTACTGGATACCTCTGTTGTGTAGATACACTGGCGCAAGACTTAATGAGATTGCTCAGCTGCGCAGTGAAGACGTAATGCTCTCAGAGTCTGGAGTACATTACTTGAATATTCGTAGAGGTGAGCAGCAGAGTGTTAAGACAGATGCTTCCTTAAGACATATTCCATTGAGTGAACACCTAATCGAGCTTGGCTTTTTGGAATACGTCAAGACTACCAAAGGGTGGCTGTTTTCTGAGTTACCAAAAGATAAGTATGGAAAGAAATCTACTGCAATTACAAAGTGGTGGCGTTGTGTTCTAGAAGAAGTGGGAATCGCTAATACTCAACCATTTCATGCGTTTAGGCACTCATTTAAAACCCAGATGCGTACTCTAGGGATTCCAGATACTGTAAGTGATGCAATCACAGGTCACGCAGGCAAATCAGAGGGAGACCGTTATGGAGTCGTTACGCTAGAAACCAAAAAAGATGCTGTTGATCGTCTTCCTCGATTATCAGTGAACCGTATATTTTAGTTAAGCTAGGCAATTAAGAAGTATGTCTCAAGTTAAACGGATTACCTGCAAAGAATGCGGGAAACGTAGAGTTAAAGCCACAATAGTAAACCTAGAAACAGGTAAAGAAAGGAAAACCCCCGCTAGAATATGCCAAGAGTGTCATTCTAAAACCATAGACTATCAGTTTTTCAACAGTTCCTTTGGACAGTGGCTCAGAGGGGCGTTTAAAAGGCAATGTACCGCGTCTATACCTAAGACGACAGAAGAGCTTGGGGGTGTACTTATGCTATGGCGTGCGTGTAGAAGTGCTTCTGGTTTTTACAGTGATGGAGAAACAGTTAGTAAGAACTATAAATACGAGTTATGCCATATAGACCCAGTTAAGGGCTTGGATGGGAAGGTAGGGCTGCTTCTTGCAGGAAACTTAGTTATTGCTCCATCTCATATAAATAGGAAGCTATCCAATCTACCTTACCCTGCGACGAGTGGTTTATCTGCATTAGGCGGAGAACCTATAGATGATGACAACTTCAGGGAAGTATGTCGCGAGCGTTATGATCTTCAGAGGTTGAAGAGAGACTTCATGCTCAAGCCTCCAAAGAAAGGAAAGGGGTTGTCAACATTTGAGACTATAGGGGTTTCCCCATCTAAATTGCTAGCTATGGAGTTAAATCGTCTTGGTTTCGTGACCGACTTAATAATTGATGATGATGAGTATCCTGAGTTAGTTGATAGTGTTTTTGAAACTTTCTTTAAGGTAGGTGGAGCACTCGCAGTCGCAGAGCTTGAGGGATATCAAGAGTATTCAAGGAAGGCTATTAGTGGAGAAATTTCATATGACATGCAGACACCTTTAGAGAGGATAAAGGAGTCACAAAAGCGACGAAGAGCGTCTTCAAAGAATGAGGAAGTTGAGGAGTTCTGAGGGCTCAGCCCTATACTATAGTTATTCCTTGTTGTTCTCTCTGAATCTCGTAAAAAGAACATAAAGTGATCGTTTTTAGGGGTGTTTAGTCTCATAAATGAACAACATGGTCACCTAATGAACACTCTAGGGCGTTCTTATATCGTCCAGAGAGCGTCCACAAAGTCACTTATAAGTGTCCAGTAGGGAAGAATGTTAATAAGGATAAATACTAAAGTGGCTACACTTAATGACCTCGTAGTGGAGCTTTCGTTGGTGTGTTTCCTTACGAACTAGCCAGCTAATGATAACTCCCTAGCTAATCACTTTTCCTTGATTAATCTAATTGCCTAGGGGTTAGGCCAAGGGGGGAGGGGTGGAGGTAATAGGCTTCCTAAGCGATTGCATCGGGTCACTACGTTTGCACAAAATGTGTTTTTAAAAGTATGATTTTTTTAAATGAATAAGGTGTATCAAGCTAATCAAGATACCATAAGTTGGAAATTATAATTTTAAGGTGTAGTCTGATTTTCAAACGGGATGGATCTCGATAAGGGATGATTAAAAAATTATGATTAAATTTATGGGCTTTCTTTATATCTTAGCAATTGCTGCTGTGGCTTATCTTCATGTTGATAGAGTCATAGAAGGGCAAAAATCTCCCTTAGATTTCAATTTTATTTTATTGTTGTTGATTCCTTTTATCATTATGGTTTGGAAAGATGCCGCTGTTATAAAACTAGGTTCAAAAGGCTTAGAGCTTGAAAAGTTAAAACGTGATGTCAATCAAACTATCAAGCATGTTGCTCATGGTGACGTTATTGACCACAAGTCTCTTGACAACTTATACAAGTCCGTTGATGCCAACGATTGGTTGAAGCTAGTTTTAACCAGAATGTTAATGAGAAAAGGTCTCGCAGCTTTAGTACCAGAACATGAGTTTGGGTTCTCACCAAGTCTCAGTAAGCTTATTCCACAGTGTTTAGCTGAGGGTAAAATATTAGAAGAGGAAAGTCTTAAGCTCGAGAAATTGCGCAACATTACTTTCTACGCTGAATGGTGGGATGGTGATGTGCCAACTAATGAAGACTGGCAATGGGCACTAGAAAATGGTCAAAAGATTGTACAGAGGCTCTTTGACAAGCAGCCTATTAATTGAATACAGATAAACCTGTTGTCTACACCAAGGAAAGTCACAACGTATACATGTTTACACCCAGCCACTCAAGTCAAACGGTGACTGGGCTTGATGGATTTCTACTGGTTAAGTCTTTCTTTAGTTTGTCCATATTCCGCATCATGCGTTTTTTGGACAGGATCTTTAGTGGCTACAGTAAGGCGCTTACTTATCGCATCATGCGTTTTATGAGCAGATTCATTGTTAAACTCATGAGCTTCTTCAGTTTGTTGGTTTTTTATATATGCTAGAGCTCCTTTAGGGTGTCCATTTTTGGCATCATGCCGTTTTTGGACACTAACCCGCTAAGTCTCTTCAGCTTGGTTCACTTCCGCCACTGGCGATTTTGAGCTAGGTGATTCCTAGCCCAGTGTGCCTTAATGAAGCCTGCCAGCTTATCTTATTTCACTTGATACCCTCTCATTCCTGAAGGTTCATTTACGAGGGATAGCAGCGGTAGCTAATTGGTCTGCCTGTTCATTCTCAGGGGGGCCGCTGTGACCTTTAACCCACTTCCAAGTAACAGACAATTTAGAGTTCAACTCGTCCAACTGCTTCCATAAATCTTGATTAAGTACAGACTTCTTAGATGAGTTAATCCAATTGTTCTTCTTCCAATTAACTATCCAAGTATTAATCCCATCAATGACATACTTACTATCTGTGGTGAGGACTACAGGTTTCTCAGGGTGTTTATCTAATACAACCTGTAGAGCGTTGATAGCAGCTGTAAGCTCCATTTTGTTGTTGGTCGTGTTCCTAGCACCACCGTTACGCTGTAAGACCTTTTGTTCACCTTCTTCGTTTGTACGCTTCAATATGAAGCCCCAGCCACCTAGCTTTAAGTTGACCTGACAAGCTCCGTCTGTATAAGCGTAGATAGTAGTATCGTTGAGAGGTGTTAAAGTATTGTTTTTCATAATTCTCCTAAATATTGTTAAAGGTGTGAATAGCGACAATTAGCAATAGCCGCTGTTAATAGCAGCCCTTTTTGAGGGCTACTTTCCTTTAGTCAGGGAATTTGAAGTATTTTAATTAGGGGTGGACTAACAAAAAATAATATTGCCATACCACAATGGGGGTCATTAGCCATTCTTTACAAGTGAAGTAAGGCGTTTAACTGTAGCAATAGAAACACCTAGCTGGTTAGCCGTTTTCGAAATGGAAAGCCCTTGAGAGCGCATCTCAGCAACCTTTTCAGGGGTTGCTTTTCTTGGTCGGCCAATCTTCTTACCTTGTGCTTTAGCTCTTGCCTGACCCTCGATGGTGCGCTCTCTAATACGGTCACGCTCAAACTCTGCAAACGCAGTGAACATACGGAGCATGAGCTTTCCTTCAGAGGTCGTAAGATCTTTGGTAGGGAGATCTAGGCTGTGCACGTTGATACCTTTGTCACTCAGGAGACTAATAGTCTGTTGAACGTCTATGTTATCTCTTCCTAAGCGGTCTAGCTTTAAGACCACCAGCGTATCACCCTTCATCAGTTTATGCTCTACAAGGGCTCTGAAGCCCTCTCGTTGCATCGCACAGATTGAGCCTGATACTGTCTCTTCAACGATAAAAGCATCATCAACTAAGTAGCCTTTGTCTTTGAAAGCTTGCTTCTGGTTCTCAGTTGTTTGCTCAGTGGTTGATACACGACAGTAGAAGTAAGTCCGTTGGCTCATTAAGTTAACTCCTTGGATAAACTAGGGGGTATTTTAATGAGCTAGGCTAAAAAGTCAAAGTGGTACTTATGAGCCGCACCTTGATAGGTTCAATGCTGGTGGCTCATAAATGAATGCTTTTAATACCATCGGATTGGCACGTTCTATTTGTTGAAGCTAATATTTCAGCAGTGAGTTTTGAAGGTTATTTATCATCAATTAGAGATAGGTGGGTTATTTCAGCAAGCTTGCCTTTACCTCGCAAACTAATTCTTAGGTTTGTAGTTGCCCATTGATTAATTTTGAATATTGAACAACAGGTTAAGTGATTAGGGAGGATTGAATTGAACAAGCCTCCAATTTTTCCTAAGTATTTGATGAATACCAATTAGCTAAACAGGAAAATTGCATGACCAACTTTGATCAGAATACTAAATACTTTAGAGAAGCTGAAGAAGCTGGACTTTTATTGAAAGGTGACGGTAGAAATAAAAGTTATAGAACTTATGAATTTAGGGCTTGTGGTCATGCTCAAGAAATTAAACCTTGTCACGTTAGAGTGGGAAACTTTAGGTGCAATACATGTCTATTAGAAAAGCTACAACAAGAAGCTGAAGCGGTTGGTCTTATCCTAATTGGTGATGGTAAAAATTGCGCATTTAAAACCTATAAGTTTAAAGAATGTGGCCACACGCAAGAAATACAGGCCAGTTTTGTTAGGCGAAGTAAGTCAATTCGATGTCAATCATGTCTTTCAGAAAGGCTGGAGCAGGAAGCTGATGCAGTTGGACTTATCCTCAAAGGCAAAGGAAAAAATAAAAATTATAGAACTTATGAATGTAAGACTTGTGGTCATACTCAAGAACTTAAACCCAACCATGTCAGAGATGATAACTTTAGATGCAATAAGTGTCTATTAGACAAACTAAAGCAAGAAGCAGAAGCGGTAGGGCTTACCCTTATAGGTCTAGGTGAAAGGAAAAATTATAAAGAATATAAGTTTAAGGATTGTGGCCATATGCAGGAGTTATCACCAGCGAGGGTTAGGGATAATCAATTTAGATGTCAGACATGTCTGTCAGACAGACTAAAGCAGGAAGCTGAAAAGGTAGGACTTATCCTGATAGGCGAAGCTAAAGAGAAAGCTAAAGGTTATAGAACTTATGAATTTAAAAATTGTGGCCACACTCAAGTTATTGATATTGGTTGTGTCAGAAATAACAGTTTTATATGTCAAACATGCGAAGACACGTCTTTTTCGCAACCAAGTAATATTTATTTAATTAAAATTAGTAATGACGGTAAGAGTTGGCTGAAGCTTGGTTACGCTAAAGTTGTCAACAACAGGTATAAGGAATATGGACTACCTAATAGTGCTTTAATTGAGGAGGTTTTGGTTGTACCTATAGCTACGGGTAAAGCCGCTAGGGAATTAGAGCTTGAAATACATAAACGATACAAAAAAGACCAATTATCCAAACGATTAACTAAATCAATGGGAATGTCAATTAGTGGTTTTGGTGAGTGTTATCCAATAGATATGAAAGAGACGTTATTCAACTGCGTTATGGGACTTGCATGATAAATCTTTGGTTAGAGTGGTAGTTGACTACCCTTAACTTTTACATATTTGACTTTGTGTATATTGTACTCTAATGCTCAGTAATTAACCGAGCTTTTCCCTTAAACCCCTTTAATGCTGAATAATCAAATAATAGATGTCCACAATATACGCTTGTGGTTTTTATTGTTAGTTTAAAGACTAGCACAAAGGTGTAGTACAAAAATCGCTGTGCATGTATTATTAATATATTGAAATATATGGTTTTTATTTAGGTAGATGACAGTCGAGGGTTCGAATCCCTCTCTCTCCGCCATCCTATCTCAAGGCCTCGTATTGTGCGAGGCTTTGTCGTTTCTGGGCTACAGAGAATTGACTACATCTACCAACTGGTACAAAAGGTTGGTACACACCCCCCTAATGCTTCCAAGCAAATTTACCGTTTAGTGAGCTGTTGATACAGCAACTGTTCATATTTCATCGCTGTGATGAATCGTAATGTTAGACTTATACTTCATAAGTCTTTGTTAATAAAGTGTTTCAATGCAAAGCGATAAAAGGTAAATTATCCACTTATCAATTTTATGCGTCTAATGCTGGTCTATAATGCAATAGGTGTCTGTTATTTTGGGGAAGGTGGTGAGCAATATCGCGGTCAATATTAGGGAAGCTAAACTACCTGATGAATCACTCGCTCCTCATCTTATTTATGTGGTCGATGATGAAGAGATCTCATTAGAGATACTCAAAGAATTGCTCAAGCCTCTTGGTGAAGTCAGAGGCTTTTTTGACGGCGAGTCTTGTGTTAAAGCCTGTGAAGATACACTTCCAGACATTATTATCATGGATGTAAATCTTGGTGAAGTCAGTGGCTTGCAGGTGTGCAGAAAACTCAAATCCATGCAGGTAACTAAAGAAATACCTATTATTTTTATCACCGCGAGTCAGTCAACTCATGCAGAATCTGAGTGTTGGCAGGCAGGTGGTGCTGATTTCGTAAACAAGCCAGTAAATGCGCTAACGTTACAACATCGAGTGCGTTCACAATTACGCTATAAACGCCAAGCCGATCAATTGCGACAGCTAACATACGTTGATGATCTATGTGGTGTCTATAACAAGCGCTATTTGCTTGATGCTCTGGACAGAGATGTACGTAATGCGCGCCGTAACATGAATCATATCTCAGTCATGATGGTCGATATCGATTGGTTTAAGCAGTTTAATGATCATTATGGCCACCTTCATGGTGATACTTGTTTAAGACGTGTTGCGCAAATATTATCGAAAAGCTTAATGCGCCCCACTGACTATGTTGCTCGTTATGGTGGTGAAGAGTTTACTTGCGTGCTTAATAACACCACTGAAGCAGACGCCATTACGGTCGCAGAGCGCATGCTGGAAGCGATTCACCATGTTAATATCGCCCATGAAAAAAGCGAGTTTGGCCACATCACCGTAAGTATTGGTATTTACAGCGCGCATAAAAAAGAAACCTTACGAAGTGCCAGTATCTTGCAGCATGCAGATAGTAACCTTTACCAAGCTAAACGAAGTGGCAGAGCGAGGATTGTTTCCTCAAGCGACAATAATGAGTCGGTTTAACTACGTTCTCTGCAGTATGCATGCCGCAGTAAGCGGCATGTTAGGTGTGATTACCTGAGTGAATTAACTCAATTCCTGAGCAACTTCCGCTACTTTTTGACGCAGCCATACATGACTAACATCGCGATGCAATAATGGCGACCAAATCATATCCAGTTCAAAAGGCGCAATAGGGAAAGGCGGCTCTAAAATTGTTAAACCTGGGTCATCTTTATAAATTTTTGCTGCTTTAGATGGCAAGGTGGCAATGAGGTTTTGCTCTTTTGCAAGGTGAATGGCCACGTGGTAGTTTCGCGTGAATGTTGCGATGTTGCGATGTTTACCGAAGTGTGCGAGTGCTTCATCTACCCAACCGAGCTTCTGAACGTCCTTGGGATCCATTCCAACACCCACACCAAACCCTGTTTTGCTTACCCAAATATGACGTGCTTGCAAGTAGGTTTCAAGATTAAAGCGCTCAATGATTGGGTTATCGGACTTCACCAAGCATGAAAAGCTGTCTTTCCATATACGCTTGTGGTGAAACGATTGGGGGAGTTTTTCAAAACGGTTAATAGCCATGTCTACTTTGCCGTTTTCTACATCGTGAAAGTTAACGTCACTGGGGGTAAGTATATCCAATGTAGTGTCTGGTGCCTCTGCATGGAGTTTACTCAGTAGGCGCGGTGCGAGCGTGCTAGCAGCATAATCACTGGCCATGATCCGAAAAACGCGTTTACTGCTAGCAGGTTCAAAATCGCGGTTAGGGGCTAATGTTTCTTCAAGTGTCATAAGCACACCGCGGATCACAGGTTGTAACTCTAATGCTCGCTCAGTGGGTACCATGCCCTCACTGGTGCGTACCAACAAAGGATCATTTAATAAGTTTCTTAAGCGCTTAAGGCCATTACTCATTGCAGGTTGAGTAATACTTAACTGATTCGCTGCTTTGGTTACATTACACTCTCGTAATAAGGTATCGAGATAAACGAGCAGGTTTAAATCAATTTTATTTATATTCATCACATGCTGCCATTTTTATAATTTATGGAGATTGTAGCCTATAATTTCGGCACACAATACCCTACCAAAGATGTATAAATCTTTGCTCTTGAGGGTATGGATAGACTTGCTTGTATTCACCCTGAAGAATCTTGCGTTGTGCATTTCGCCAATACTCAGCGTCGATTAGTTCTGGATGATATTTCAAGAAGGTTTCTTTGTGCTGAGCGTTTGGTAACACAAAGGTGGTCAATTGGGCTGGGAACACATCGTTGGGGGCAACAGACACCGTCATTTCATCTACACCATCTAACTCTCTAAACTGCATATCAGTAAGATACTGCACTTCATCGTAATCATAGAAAACGACACGACGGTGCTTGGTTACCCCAAAGTTTTTTAACAGCATGTCACCTGGAAAAATATTGGCGGCTATCATGTCTTTAAGTGCTTGGCCGTATTCCTTGATAGCGTCTTCAGTGCGCTCAACATCAACTTCTTGTAGATAAAGATTCAGTGGTGTCATGCGTCGTTCAATATACAGGTGCTTAATGATCAACATGCCATCTTCAATGCGCAAAGAGTTAGCAATGCTGCTATTGAGTGTTAGTAACAGTTCATCACTAAAACTACTTAACGGTAAGGCTACATCGGAGTACTCCAGGGTATCAGCCATGCGGCCAACACGGTCATGGCGCTTGACCAATTGATATCGGGCAAGGACGGTGGAACGGCCAAATGGTTTACTTGAGCCAAACTTATCTCGGATGATTTTAAAGACATAAGGAAACGAGGGCAGGTTTATCACCATCATCACCATACCGGGCGTTCCAGCGGCCAATTCGAAGCGCTCGCGAGTGTGTTGCATATGTTCAAGTAATTCACGATAAAACTCGGTTTTACCTTGCTTGTGAAAGCCAATGGCGTTGTAGAGTTCCGCTTTAGTTTTACCCGGCATTAACTGATTTAAGAAGTGTACCAAAGCCGAGGGAGCATGGGTTTGCACCATAAAGTACGCACGCGCGAAGCCAAAAATAACGCGCATTTGCGAGGACCGGGTGAGTAGAGCATCGATATACAGCCCTTTGTTTTTGTTATGCAATACAGCAATGATAAATGGCTGTGAGCCATGTGCAGACACAACGCGTCCCACTATGTATGCAGCTTGGCCGCGATAAAATGGCGCTTGGAGAATATCAAAGCGCATTTGGTAGCTTTTAACATGGGTCTCTGGAGCTTGTTTGATAAATGCTTTTAATAGCAATCTAATATCGCGCTCGAGGTTAACAAACTCGCAGCCAAACTCAAACTGGGTGATGATTTGTCTAATGGTGGGCTTTAACCCTTGCGTGACTGGGAAATAGCTGCGGTATTCAGCCTCTACAGGCAAGGCCGGTGCGTCCGCTAGGGTGGCTTTTACAAAAATAAAATCATTGTTGTAATACTTACGTTCAAATAAGCGACAAAAAACAGAGTTATAAAAGGTTTCGGCCAACTCCGCTTGTGGGTGAAACGCTAAAAATTCTTGATAGCAAAATTTGGTTTGTGTCCATGTAGTGGGGGCGTGGGCAGGATCACTTACTTGTTTGGCGAGTGCCTCAACGGTTTCATTGACGCGTGTATCATAGTAACTAATGCGTAAGCTGGCTATTTCACGCATTGTTTCCCAATCACGTTGTGCAAAGGCTAATGGGGCACGGGCAGTGATTGATTGGAACAACCTGTAATGGTTTGTAAAGCCGTCTAGGATACGTTGTGCTATTGCTTGTGGGGACACATCCTTCACCTATAGAGTTTATGCTCTAATCGAGGTTACGCGATGAGTCTTTGATTATGCAAGCATTATTGAAACTTTTTCAAAGACTTCTCTAGAGATACCAGTGTCTGTTCCATCTGTTTGATGCGTGAAGCATAGCGGTTTTCAATGTTTTTGATGTTGCTTTTCACCTCTTTGCTTAAGGTTTTGCGCTCATCATCTGACATTAAACGCTCAAGGCGCTGTTCTTGCTCAAGCGTTTTGGAGCTGCGCTCTCTGCGCAACATCACCACTTTATGTTTGGTGCTACGAATTTGTAGCTCAAGATTGCGGCGTTTCTGATCACGCTCCATTGCACTGAGCTGTTTAGAATAATCGGTGGCAGGGGCTTTAACTTTAGGGTTTGAATGAGTCACTTCCTGTTCTTGTGCTTTTTCATCACAAGGGAATTGGCTAAACACAATACCTTCGTCAGTTTGGCATTTATAGTACACGGTATTTGCAGAACTTAGCCCAGAAATCATTGTGCAAAGCGCACATACTCCTATTTTTAGTGGGTGTAAATTAGCCACTTTTTGCCCCTATTATTATTAGTCTCATTCCTCGTTTCAATATAGATTAACTCTAAATGAATGTCACGAATCTAATAAAATGGTATTAAAAACAGGTAAATATGTTAAAAGCTAGTGTTTGCTGAAACGCTTTAATTGCTTTAAGCCTTGCACCAATAGGGGCAGGTTGAGCTCCTGCTCCAAAGCGAAGCCTTGTGTGGCAGAGATATGTTTGTAGCTGCCATCACTACTCAGTAACGTGATCCGGTCTTTACGAAGAATGATAAACACGCCTTGTGAATAATTAATATCCGGAGTCTGGTGCTCACTTGAAATGGCATTGGCTATCAGCGCTTGTTGCGCGAGCTCAGGGCAGGACCACAGGTCGTTGAGCACTGTAGCAATAAGGTCTTGCGGTTGGACAATATGGTCGCTTTCAGAAAGTACTGTCTCAGAGCTCCAAAGTTTATTTATCGCGGTAATTCGCTCACTAGGCTCGTTTTGTATACTGAAGGCAAAGGTGATTGCATCACCGTTTATCGCATCGAGTGAATCGATAGAAACCTGAACAGATGCGTTAGCAGCACGGGTGTTGATAAAATCGAATTGCGGGACATTGGTCGCAACAGACATGTTAGGGCGTACCCACAGAGGTTGCGTGTTCTGCGCAGTAAAGCTTTGGCGATAGTAACTAGGCAAGCCATACATGACATTGAACAGCGTGTCTTGCGTATTCACCGGATGTAAAATCGGAGCGATAGGGCGCAGATTTGGCGCCTTGGATAAAAACCGTTGCAACCCGTCTTTGCTTGAAAACAGACGAATATCCACGGGCTTGGCGTTACTATTTATTTCACACAGAGGCAATTGTGCTGGTAGTGCTAACTCAACATTAGGAGCACTCACATTAACCTGATGTGCTTGCTCGTATACTTCAAGGTCGAGTAGATCGTTCTTCGCTAACAATGATTTGGCGGTTGTAGGGTAAGACAACGGCAGCATGTTGTCTTGCTTGGTCACATCAAATTTAAGCTCTGCATCGGCCCAAATATGAATGCTGTGACTGAGCGCAAAGCAAACCACAAGGGCAGCATAAATTCGTTTACCGATACGTTTTTGTTTAAGTGCAGCGAGATGATGCCACGTGTAGTTACTGACCAGCAGCTGATAAGCCAGAATAAGTGCGATCAGTACAGTGACGAGCAAGGTGGAAAGCGCCGGTGTATTACTGATATTACGCCAAAATAGCGACAAAATCTCACGCAGTGAGTCGTAATTCAAGTGATAGCCTAAGTTGTAGTAAACAAAGGCATCTACACAGAGCCATGTCATTCCAAGTGTTGCTATCACTGACGCCATGCCGCGGATATGACGCGGATATGGGAATATCAGCGACAGCGGAAATACCGTTAGCACAAAGGCTAAAAAGGTAATAAAAGCGGTGTGGCTTAGCCACGTTACTGCCATGTAGAAAGCACCAATGGCAGTCGTTGGCGCGGCATCAGCAAATAAGTAGGAAGTACTGATAAGCAACGCCAGAACAATGTTCGCGAGCGTGAACCAATGGCCCCAAGCCAGTAATTGACTGGCCTTTGAGGAAAACTGATTGGACGTTGCTAAGTTCATTTCGCTACTTTAGCGAGTCTGTAAGGGCATTGGCAAAGTTTTGTGCAACCGCAGCTCTTTTTGCTTGAGGCACATGCTCTTTAATAATATGCGTGATAGTATTGCCCAAACACATCAGGCTTAAATCAACCGGTGCCTCTTTTTCGGCAAGCACAGCTACAAGCTGGTCGACAAGTTGTTCTACTTCTTTATTAGTGTATTTAGATAACGCTGGCATCGGTTGATTCATTACTGATTTATATATGTCCTTGTATTTTAACACCGTAGGAGTGAAAAACAAAGATGACGACCGAGGTTAAAAAGCTGGTTGTGCATTATGTGGATAAAGAGGATGAAAACACTCAAATCCACCTGCGTAATGATGAAATGCCTATCAACGATCGCGTAAATGTATTTATTGAACAATTGCACCACGCGTACAATGGTAAGCCGGGAAAGGGTTTCTGCGCATTCAGTGGTGAGAAAAACAGTATTGTAGCGAGCGCTATGCAAAGCTACAGAAACAATGAACTCGGTTTTTGGCATGTGACTGAAAAAGCGGCTCAGGTATTAAAAGAAGAGTTAGACAAATACGCTTTTAACGAGACCGGTTACTTAGTATTTTGTCACTATCAGTATGTGGCAACAGAATATGTAATGATTGCGCTTATTAATATTAAAGAGCATTACAGCATCACATCTGAATTAGACTTAGCCGCATCTCGCCACTTGGACATTACTCGCATGCAGTTGGCTGCACGTATCGACTTAGCAGCTTGGGATACGCAAGCTGACGACAATCGTTATATTTCCTTCATCAAAGGTCGTGCTGGGCGTAAAGTTGCTGATTTCTTTTTAGATTTCCTTGGCTGTGAAGAGGGAATTGATCCCAAACAGCAAAGCCGTTCAATGCTCAATGCTGTTGAGGATTACTTGAGCGACCAAGGATTAGATAAAGAAGAAAAAGACGAACGTCGTAAAGAGGTGTTTGACTACTGTAGTGACCGAATCAACAGTGGCGAAGACGCACAAATCAATGAGATTGCGAGAGTTGTTAGTAAAGACGATGGCAGTAGCTTTGAGGGTTTCTATCAACAACAAGATTACGACATCGCTGAATCATTCCCTGTTGATAAAAAAACCGTTACCGGTATGGTTAAACTCTCAGGTATGGGTGGTGGCGTAAGCGTTGGCTTTGAGCGTAAGCACTTAGGCTCACGTGTCATTTATGATCCAGTTAACGATACCCTTACCATTAAAGGGGTACCACCGAATCTAAAAGATCAGCTCGACCAGCTAGATAAAGAAGACTAGGGCGTGTTGACCTTTGAGGTATGAATGTTGTTTAAAAAAGGGCGATAGCCCTTTTTTTGTGCCTCACAATCCTGTTATCGAATGTAATCGATATGTACCGCTTTTAGAGTAATGTTAGTTGTGCTGCAATGCTAAACCGACTGCGCATTAAATCATGTGAGTTTTGCTCTCAGATCATAGTTGCGTCGCAGCATGGCAAAAATGAAATGAATTTCAAAACCGAGGAAGGTGCTTATGGCAAAGGACAAGGCAATTAGCCCATACACAACGAAGTTGCATAAGGGCAATGCCTATTGGATGGCAGTGCTCTCAGATTTTGTATATTTGCATATGGAAGACTCGCAACGCACACCGGATAAAGTCGGCATTTTGACACGATTACAAGCACTTGATAGCAGCTTTATGGATGTTGTTGTTGCCAGTAAAAATAGTGCGCAAGGAATGATGGTTGAACACCAAGATTACTTTTGCTTGGCGTTCAGAGGAACGGATGAAACCCTCGATTGGATAGACAACGTCAATGCAATCCCTGTGTCACACTTGTTTGGTGAATTCCATCGAGGCTTTTGGAACAGCGTGCAAGATGTATGGGAAATACTTTTTGGTCAATATCAAATGCGAGCTCGAGAGCCGGGAAATCAAAAACCTTTATTCCTAACTGGTCACAGCTTAGGTGGTGCAATGGCGACGATCGCTGCGGCTATCTTGTGCGAACGCGATATTCCTTTTTCAAGTTGTTACACCTTTGGTCAGCCAAGAGCAATGAGCAAAGCCACAGCAAGGCTGTTTAATGTCGAATGCCACAACCGGTTTTATCGTTTTCATAATAACAACGATATAGTCACGCGAGTGCCGGCTCGTTTAATGGGTTACAGCCATGTTGGTCAGTATTTTTACATTAGTGAAGAAAAGGAAATTCACCCTGAGCCAGGCTTTTGGTTCCGTTTCATCGATTATTTAGATGGTGCAGTGTCAGCGTTAAAAGATAAAGGTATTGATTTGGTTGAAGATCATGCCATGGCGCACTATTTATCTGCCATTGAGAAGTGGGACTACAAGAATTAATACCCATTTGTATCGGGATAAAAAGGAATTGTGAGAAACAAAAAAGCCGCTGATTTCAGCGGCTTTTTGTATTACTAGGTGTTGTTTACTCTTCGACGACAGCTTCTGTTTCAGATGCGGTTGCCACTTGAGGCTTACTAACACTTGGAATAGCCGCGCCACTGTGGGCATGGCCCGTAGGTGCGATAGAGCCTGGCTTGAGATTGCTACTTAGCACTGCTACGCGCTGTTCAACGCTCATCGCTGATGGCATGTCACCAGCAGGTGCAAGCGCAACTGCTTTAGGTTGTGTCATCGGTGCGCTCACGTGAGCAAATAGCGAAGACTTTTTAGCAACCACAGGTTCAACAGCCTGAGCTACTTTTGGTTGTACTTGCTCTGTTGTCTCAACAACGGTCTCGGTAACTGTCTCAGTCACAGCTTCTGTAACTTGCACTGTATTGGCTTGCGCAGTTTCTTCAACCACACTTTGCTCAGCGGTTTCTTCAGAGCCAGACTGCTGTGACTGTTCAGCCACAACTTCACTTTCAGTAACGCTCGTTTCTTGAGCCTGTGTTGGTTGCTCTTGAGCTACTTCTTCCGTGTGCTGCTCAGAGCTTGCAACTGTTTGCCCATCTGTCGGTGATACGTCAGCGTCAGCTGATGTCGGCTCTTCGTTCTCAGAGCATTGTGCAGCGAGCTCTTCAGTCGCTTGAGGTGCGCTTGTTTGTGGTTCTGGTTGCACATCTTCTGGTGCAGCTGTTTCTGCCACTGCTACTGGAGCGTCTACATCGTGTTGCTCTGGTGCTTGTGAAGCTACATCCATATTTACGTTTGCTTTCTCAGAGTCCGAATCGCTGCTCTCAGCCAATTTGGCTTCTTCAGCCATAGCCTGATCCGCTACAGGAACAAATGCTAGCTTCTCACCTTCAACGTCTTGCTTATCGCGACGACGGCGCTGGCCAGCGGCACGAAGGTGGCGAGGCGAACGGCGCGTACGTGTACGACCTTCTTTCTCACCATCAGCTTGCTCAATAGACTCTTGTTGCGTGTCACTAACATCAGTTTGTGAACTGTGTTGCTCCGTAGGCTCTTGAGCGTCAACGGCCTGAGCTTTCGGCTTAGCTTCAACAGTCGCTTCAACAACGTCTTGGGTAGCGGCTTGTGCTTTTGGCTTAGCTACTTCTTGGGCTGTTTGAGTCGGCGTTGCCGTTTCTTTGTGCGGCACGTTTGCTACTTCAGCGTGCAGTTGCGCATCATTCGTTACTACTGGCGCTTCACTACTTTCACTTTGTACGCGAACTTTTTTACGCAAATTACGACGCTGACGGCGTTGTTTCGGCTTAGGCGCTTCTTGCTGCTCTTCTTTTGCTTCTACAACAGTTTCAGTGTTACGAGCCTCTGTACTCTCAGCGTTGTTGCGGTTGCGACGATTTTGTGAGCGACGACGTTTATTACGATTCTCAGGACGTTCGCTATTGCTGCGGCCTTGCTCATTTGTGTCTTTGCTCTCTTTCTCTGGCTTGTCCGTGGCTTTTTGGTTCTGGCCACGAGGCTTATTGCGAGATTGATTGTTACGACGGCGTTGGTTGTTGCCACGACGACGATCACCTGAAGAACGGTCTTTATTAGCACCTTTGCCTTTCTTTTGCTCTTGCTCATCTTCACCAGCGAATAAGGCTTTCAACCAGTTGCTGATACGCGTTAATAAACCTTCTTCTTTGCTTGGCGCTTGAGACTGCGGCTTAGCTTTGGCAACCGGAGCTGGTTCTTTTGGCATCGCTACGCCTTTAAGAACAGGTTCTTCGCGTTGTGGAGCTACCGGTGCGCGTGAATACTCTATTGCTTCAGGCTCAGGTTGCACGATCTGCTCATAACTTGCTGCTTCAAGTGTTTCATCTTTGCGCAAGCGGACCACTTCGTAGTGAGGTGTTTCCATGTGTTGATTTGGAATGATCACAACATCACAATTGTGGCGTTTCTCAATACGTTGAACGCTACGACGCTTCTCATTTAGAAGGTATGCACCTACGGCTACAGGAACCTGTGCATTCACTTGTGAGGTATTGTCTTTAATCGCTTCTTCTTCAATTAATCGAAGGATAGAAAGGGCAATTGACTCATTCGAGCGAATGGTACCTTGACCACTACAACGAGGGCATGTGCCTTGGCTTGCTTCACCAAGAGAAGGACGCAGGCGCTGGCGTGACATTTCCAATAAGCCAAAGCGAGAGATTTTGCCAATTTGTACACGAGCACGGTCTTGGCGTGCAGCATCTTTCAAACGGTTTTCAACTTCACGTTGGTGGCGAGGAGGCGTCATATCAATGAAATCAATTACGATCAGACCACCTAAGTCGCGCAAACGTAATTGGCGGGCAATTTCATCAGCTGCTTCTAGGTTGGTGTTTAGCGCGGTTTCTTCAATATCACTGCCCTTGGTAGCTTTTGACGAGTTGATATCAATTGACGTCAATGCTTCTGTCGGGTCGATAACAATTGAACCACCAGATGGTAAGCGCACTTCACGTTGGAATGCGGATTCAATCTGACTTTCAATTTGGTAGTGCGTAAATAGAGGCACGTCGTTTTGATAAAGCTTTACACGATTCATGAAGTCAGGGCGAAAACGCTCAATGTGCGCTTTTGCTTCTTCAAATACGCGAGGCTTATCAATTAAAATTTCACCGATATCGCGGCGTAGATAATCGCGAATTGCGCGGAAAATTACGTTACTTTCTTGGTGAATCAAGAATGGAGCCTTTCCGCTGTCTGCTGCGTCTTTAATCGCTTGCCAGTGAACGAGCAGGGCGCGTAAGTCGTACTCAAGCTCTTCAAACGACTTGCCAACACCCGCAGTGCGAACGATCAGTCCCATACCTTTTGGTAGTTCTAAGCGGCTTAATGCTTCTTTAAGATCTGCACGCTCTTCACCTTCGATACGGCGAGAAATACCCCCTGCGCGAGGGTTGTTCGGCATTAATACAAGGTAGCTACCTGCAACCGAAATAAAGGTTGTTAATGCAGCACCTTTTTGGCCACGTTCTTCTTTATCTACCTGTACGATAACTTCTTGGCCTTCTTTAATCACATCTTTGATGTTAGGGCGACCGCTGAAGGTATACCCGTCAGGGAAATAGGTACGAGCGATTTCTTTTAAAGGCAGGAAGCCGTGGCGTTCGGCGCCATAATCTACAAATGCTGCTTCTAGTGAAGGTTCAATACGGGTAATTTTACCCTTATAAATGTTTGCTTTCTTTTGTTCGTGTCCAGGGCTTTCGATATCTAAATCATACAGGCGCTGGCCATCAACCAGTGCAACGCGCATTTCTTCTTGCTGCGTCGCATTGATTAGCATGCGTTTCATATTGTTACTCTTACATTCTGTACATAGTGCCAGACCTTGTAAGGGCCGCTCGGCGCTCTTTTTGTGTTTTAGGTGCAGTCTCACGACTGGGCTTTTAACGAAAAAGCTTAACGTTTTTAATATGCGTGGGTGTTACTCAACATATGTGTTAGTTACGGCGTCACATTCGATAGTCACGTTTTGTCAGTTACGTGTATGACGCGTTTTATTCCTACGCAATTTTCGTTTACCGAGGCACCTCTACGGTGGTCGATAGCATTATGATTCTGTTTAATTACTGGTCCTTTGCAACGCGTTTGTTGTATTCAATCAGCGCAAGGCAAAGTACCACATGTTCTAATAATCGTTTCCTATAATGCCCTAAGGGCATATCACCTCTTGCGCTGGCAGTATCACTTACAATCTATTACGCGCATTGCTCGTAACTGCTCTCACGTGGGTTCTGGAAGATAAAGCTGTGGAAATACTAGCTCGAATCTGTATGATCGCTCTTCCCAGAATGTGTTGCACGCAAGTTTTGGCGTTAGCCAATGGTGATGTAAAATCCAGCGTTATGCACAGGTTTTACAGTGGCGATTATCCCACTAAAACCGACGCATTAGCAACTAAATTATGACTCAAATCAGTGATTAGGCAATGAAAGAGACAATTGGCACCCAGGTTTGCTTTGTAACCGTTGATGAAGACTACAGCGGACAACGCATAGATAACTTTTTGATAACCAAACTCAAAGGCGTGCCAAAGAGTGCTGTGTACCGAATTTTGCGTAAAGGCGAAGTGCGCGTGAACAAAAAACGCGTTAAGCCAGTATATAAATTGCAAAGTGGCGACACGGTGCGTATTCCGCCAATCAAAATCGCAGAGCGTGAAGAACAGGTGATCCCAACGAACCTTGAAAAGGTCAGTAAGTTGGAAGACGCAATTTTGTTCGAAGATAAATACCTTATCGTCATCAACAAACCTGCAGGAATGGCAGTTCATGGTGGCAGTGGTTTGAGCTTTGGTCTGATTGAAGCGCTAAGAGCACTGCGTCCAAATGATAAAAACCTTGAACTAGTGCATCGCCTTGACCGAGACACATCTGGGTGCCTGCTGATCTCAAAAAAGCGTTCAGTACTTAAGTCGTTGCACGAACAATTACGTGAAAAAACGATGGAAAAGAATTACTGGGCCTTGGTTGAGGGGCAGTGGGATGCCAAAGTGCGTAATGTCAATGAGCCGCTGAACAAAAACACGTTGCAATCGGGCGAGCGTGTAGTGCGTGTTGACCATGAGCGTGGTAAAGCATCGCATACCCGCTTTCGCGTGCTCGAGCGTTTTGAACACTGTTCTTTGGTGCAGGCTTCACCCGTGACTGGACGTACTCACCAAATTCGCGTTCACACCCAATGTAAAGGCCATCCTATTGCGTGTGATGACAAATATGGTGACCAAGCATTTGACGCACAGATGCGCACTAATGGTCTAAATCGTCTATTCTTACATGCGCGGGAGTTGCGCTTTTTCCATCCGAAAACGGAAACCACATTGGCGCTTGAAGCACCATTGGATAAAGCGCTTGAAAGCTGCTTGGAGCGACTGCGTGAAAATAGCCAATAAGAAACTCATCATTTTTGACTGGGACGGCACGATTATGGACTCGGTGCCGAAAATTGTGGCGACTTTGCAAAGTGCCGCAAGGGAGTTGCGCGTGCCAGAGCCTGACCACGTGGATGCAAAAAATATTATTGGTTTAAGTTTGGACACTGCGGTGTCCACTTTGTTTCCAGAGCACAGTGAACATCATCAGGCACTCGAAGAGCAGTACAAACACCATTATGTGTCTGTCGATACCACACCTAGCCCCCTGTTTGATGATGTTAGAGAAACCCTGCAAGCGCTAAAAGACAAAGGCTATTGGCTCGCCATAGCCACAGGAAAAAGTCGTAGGGGCCTTGACAGGTTACTCAACAACACAGGTTTAGCCGATTTTTTTGAAATATCGATGACCGCCAGTGAAGCAAAGTCGAAACCAGACCCCGATATGCTCGAGCAAATATTGGCTTTTTATGATATCCAGCGTGAGCAGGCAGTAATGATTGGCGACACGCAAATCGATATGCAGCTCGCTGCGAACGCCAATATGGATGCAGTCGGCGTAACCTTTGGGGTGCACTCTCAAACAGAACTAGAAACGTACAACCCCATCGCGACGGTAGATAATTATAAGCAATTGCTTGATTTGTTTCCTCAAGTGATTGCAACCTGACAGTGGTCAAAGCGCCAGTGGATCTATTCCCCAATCAAGTAACATCTCATTTAGGCGTAATAGAGGTAAGCCCACCAGTGCGTTAGGATCATCTCCTTTTAGAGCCTTAAAAAGGCAAATACCTAATCCTTCACTTTTAAAGCTTCCCGCACAATTAAGTGGCCGCTCTTTGTTTACGTATTGCTTTATTTGTTCATCACTCAATAGGCGAAAGTGCACCTCAAATGGCTCAACGATGATGGTGTTTTTGCCCGTTTCCAAATCTAATAACGCTAAAGACGTCAAAAAAGTCACTTTTTCACCACTAAAGCGGGCTAATTGTGCGTGAGCGTTTTCTACGGTGTGTGGCTTCCCGAGTATATCTGCGCCATGCAGCGCCACTTGATCAGAACCTATGACAATGCCGTGAGTGTATGTTTTGTAGGCGGCTTTTGCTTTTTCTAACGCTAAACGACGCACGAGTTGTTCAGGATGTTCATTTACCAGTGGTGTTTCATCAATATCTGGCGCAAAGTGATTAAACTCAGGGATAATTTTTTTTAATAATTGCTGCCTAAATGGCGAACTTGAGGCTAAGATAAAAGCTGTTTTCATTGCCCGATCATCGGATTGCTGTATTTTGACCTAAGAATACGGCGCAATCGGGCGAAAAACAAAAGGAAAGTCGAATTTTATTTTGACTCTAATGACAACTATCTATATGATGCAGCCCCTATGCAAAAGGTGAAGATTCCCGTCACCCTTGATCCGGGCAGAGCAGCAACTCGCAAGTTAGAATATGACGGCGTGGTGATGTTTGACGAACTTTCTCGTTTCGAGCAAGTTGTGCTGGATGAAAGTGGTGAAGTAGCGGTAAAAATTCATTGCAAGCATGACGAGCAAGGTTTAACTGTTCTCAGTGGTACTATTAAGGCCCGAGCAACCCTTGTCTGTCAGCGTTGTAATGAAGAGTTTGGGTTGGATTTGGAGCAAGACTTTGCGTATACGCCGGTTGGCATGGGTGCAGAGTCCGATCATCTCCCTGATTACTACGATGTGGTGGAGCTAGATGAGAACGGGGAAGTCAATCTTCGACAATTAGTGGAAGACGAATTGATTTTAGCCATTCCTATCGTGCCTATGCATGACGAAGCATCTTGTCGGTATTCAGAGCAACAAAAAAGCTTTGGAGAAATCGATGAAAAAGATGAAAAACCAAATCCATTTGATATTTTGAAACAACTTAAGAAAGATTCTTAGGAGAAGGCTCATGGCGGTACAAAAAAGCAAAAAGTCTCGTGCAAGACGTGGTATGCGTCGTTCACACGATGCAATCAGTGGTCCAGCTCTAACAGTTGATAAAGTGACTGGTGAAACTCACCGTCGTCACCACATCACTGCAGACGGCTACTACAAAGGCGTTAAAGTAATTTCTAAATAAGAGATTGCTTTATGCAGCGCAGTCTAACCATTGCGTTAGATATGATGGGGGGCGATTACGGCCCCCGTTCATCTATCCCTGCTGCGGTCGACGCGGTACATCATCACCCAACACTTACCCTGATCCTCTGCGGTAATGAAACTCTAATTCAAGAGCAACTTTCAAACCTCGACGCCCTTGAGCATCCTCGATTAAAAATCCATCATTGCACTCAAATAGTGACTAACGCTGACGATCCTGGCCATGCTTTACGTAGTAAAAAAGATGCGTCAATGCGTGTTGCCTTAAATCTTGTTAAATCAGGTGAAGCACAAGCGTGTGTGAGTTCGGGCAATACTGGAGCGTTGTTTGCTATGGCGCATTATGTATTAAAAATGCTGCCAGGTATTAAGCGTCCCGCATTGATTTCAGCTGTTCCCACTGAAACAAAAAATCCTGTTTATTTACTCGATCTCGGGGCGAACGTACATTGTGATGCACCGACGCTGTATCAGTTTGGATTAATGGGCTCGGTGGTTGCACGTGAAGTGCAGGGCATAGACCAACCAAAAGTAAGCTTGCTGAATATTGGCTCTGAAGATATTAAGGGTCATGAAGGTATTAAAGAAGCGGCCAAACTGATGACTCGATGTGATGCGATTAACTACACAGGCTATAGCGAAGGCAGTGATATATTCAGTGGTAAAGCCGATGTGATTGTGTGTGAAGGGTTTGTTGGTAATGTGGCACTTAAGACGTGCGAGGGAATTGCTAAATTAATCATGCATAAGATGACCAAAGCCCTGAAAAAGCATTTACTTTATCGCGGATTGGCTCTATTACTTATGCCCGTACTAAAAAAACTCTACAAAAAGGTGAACCCCGACCAGTATAACGGTGCATCTTTGGTAGGATTGCGCGGTATAGTGGTTAAAAGTCACGGAAATGCATCATCAAGTGCATTTCTGGCGGCAATTAATGAGGCTGTAAAGGAAGTGCAGCGACAGTTGCCAGAGAAAATTCAAGCAGCCTTCGCTGAGAAGATTCCAAAGCAAGAACCAAGCGAATAACGCACGTTCATTCCTCCCTCATTAATGTCTGCTAAAATCCGCGAATATCGCTAAAACAATACGAAAAGAGCAGCATATGTCTGAAAAAATCGCAATATTATTTCCTGGTCAAGGCTCACAGAGCGTTGGCATGTTATCTGAGCTTCTTAACGAATCAGAGGTAGTAAAAGCTACGTTCGCAGAGGCTTCAGAAGCGCTAGGTTACGACTTAGCAGCGCTTGTTCTAAATGGTCCAGAAGAAGAACTAAATCAAACACATCGTACTCAGCCTGCATTACTGTGCTCGTCTGTGGCAATTTTCCGCCATTGGCAACAACAGGCGCCAGAGCAAGAACTCGTGTTAGCTGGTCACAGTTTAGGTGAATATTCTGCACTCGTGTGTGCGGGTGTAATGAGCCTTGCTGACGGAGTGAAGCTGGTAGAAAAACGTGGCCAGTATATGCAACAAGCAGTACCTGCTGGTGTAGGTTCAATGGCAGCAATCATTGGCCTTGATGACGATGTAATCGCCAAAGCGTGTGCAGATAGCGCACAAGACCAAGTCGTTGCGCCAGTAAACTATAACTCACCGGGTCAGGTCGTTATCGCAGGTAACAAAGAAGCCGTGGATCGTGCCAGTGAAGCATGTAAAGAGGCAGGAGCCAAACGCGCTTTACCACTTGCTGTGAGCGTTCCTTCACACTGTGAACTAATGAAACCTGCTGCTGAGCAATTAAAAGGTGACCTTGATGCATTAGCGCTCAACGCGCCTGCGTACTCGGTCATTAACAATGTTGATGTTGCCGCAGAGCAAGATATTGAAGCAATTAAAGATGCACTTGTACGTCAACTTTACAGCCCAGTACGCTGGACTGAAACAGTTCAGGCAATTGCAAAACTGGGCGTAACTCAAGCCTATGAATTTGGTCCAGGCAAGGTATTGACTGGTCTTGTGAAACGAATTGATAAATCAGTCGCCTGTGCCGCTGTAAATGACAGCGCCAGTGTTGACGCAGCAAAATAAAGAGAATTGTAATGGCAAATTTATTTTCCCTTGAGGGTAAAGTTGTATTAGTAACGGGTGCTAGCCGTGGTATTGGTAAAGCGGTTGCTGAACAGCTTGTAGCGCAGGGCGCGAAAGTAGCGGGTACCGCAACAAGTGACGGTGGTGCCGAGAAGATTTCTGCATACCTAGGTGAGAACGGTAAAGGTTACAAATTAAACGTAACTGACGTTGATTCAATCACTGAAACGCTAGCGGCAATCAAAGCAGATTTAGGTGATGTTGATGTACTCGTTAACAACGCAGGTATCACTCGCGATAACTTGTTA
This sequence comes from Pseudoalteromonas maris, assembly GCF_049257235.1. Classification (NCBI taxonomy): domain Bacteria; kingdom Pseudomonadati; phylum Pseudomonadota; class Gammaproteobacteria; order Alteromonadales; family Pseudoalteromonadaceae; genus Pseudoalteromonas; species Pseudoalteromonas maris. The sequence continues at coordinate 54,402 of NZ_JBMMUF010000001.1, read as the reverse complement.
ATGCGTATGAAAGACGATGAATGGCAAGACATTATTGATACCAACCTGTCATCAATTTACCGCCTTTCTAAAGCTGTATTGCGCCCAATGATGAAGAAAAAGTCAGGTCGCATTATTAACATTGGCTCAGTTGTGGGTACAATGGGCAACGCGGGACAAGCAAACTACGCGGCAGCGAAAGCAGGCGTGATTGGTTTCTCTAAATCGTTGGCGCGCGAAGTCGCATCACGTGGTATCACAGTTAATGTCGTTGCACCTGGATTTATCCAAACGGATATGACTGATGAGCTAACTGATGAGCAAAAAGCGGCTACACTTGCAAATGTGCCAGCAGGACGCCTTGGTCAGCCGAATGAAATCGCCGCAGCGGTATGTTATTTAGCATCTGATGCAGCGGCATACGTTTCAGGCGAAACTCTGCACGTTAACGGCGCGATGTACATGGTTTAACGCTTTTTTGAAGCGTAACAAAGTCGCAAAAAGTCGGCTATTGGCATTGAACTTTTTGCGATCTTGCTTTAAACATACTTGAAATCGCTGCGAAAATGGGCGATAAAAGTTGAAATAAGTAAATGTAGAGGTTTGACCAGATAAAAAACTGAGGTCAAATCCTTGAACAAGATAAATATGCTGCGTAAACTACGCCGAAATCTGAAAAATAACGCGAAAGCGTTTAGTTAAAGGAAAGAAGAATGAGCGACATCCAAGAACGCGTAAAGAAAATCATCGTTGAGCAACTAGGTGTAAAAGAAGAAGAAGTAAAATCTGAAGCGTCTTTCGTTGACGATCTAGGTGCGGATTCTCTTGACACTGTTGAACTAGTAATGGCGCTAGAAGAAGAATTTGATACTGAGATTCCAGACGAAGAAGCTGAGAAGATCACTACAGTTCAAGCTGCTATCGACTACGTTACTGCTCACGCTGAGTAATAACGCATTTCTTTAAGGGCAGCATTCGCTGCCCTTAGTCTATCTGAGACCCCCATCTTTTATTCCCTTTTGGAGGACACCGTGGCTAAACGTCGAGTCGTAGTTACCGGCTTAGGTATGCTTACGCCGCTGGGTAATGATGTAGCGTCAACCTGGCAGGGCTTGTTAAATGGACAAAGTGGCATCGGCCCAATAACCCATTTCGATACATCTGACTTCGGTACCAAATTCGCTGGTTTAATCAAAGATTTTGATGTGACCAACTACATTGCCAAAAAAGATGCTAAGAAAATGGATTTATTTATCCAGTACGGCATCGCAGCGGGCTTGCAAGCACTTGAGGACTCTGGTCTTGAAGTCAATGAAGCAAATGCTGATCGTGTAGGTGTGGCTGTGGGCTCAGGGATCGGTGGTTTAACACTGATTGAAGAAAACCATGAAAAACTTTTAAATGTTGGGCCGCGTAAGTTATCACCATTTTATGTTCCATCAACGATCATAAATATGATTTCAGGGCACCTTTCTATCATGAAAGGCCTTCGTGGACCGAACATCTCGATCGTTACCGCGTGTACTACTGGTCTGCATAACATTGGCCATGCAGCGCGTATGATAGCGTATGGCGATGCCGATGCTATGGTTGCCGGTGGTGCTGAGAAAGCGTCTACACCAATGGGTATGGGTGGTTTCAGCGCAGCGCGTGCGTTGTCAACTCGTAATGACGATCCACAAGCGGCATCGCGCCCTTGGGATAAAGACCGTGATGGTTTCGTGTTGTCAGACGGTGCGGGTGTTGTGGTACTTGAAGAGTACGAACACGCTAAAGCCCGTGGCGCTAAAATTTATGCCGAGCTTGTGGGCTTTGGTATGAGTGGCGATGCGTATCACATGACGTCACCGCCAGCTGACGGTGCAGGTGCAGCATTAGCGATGGAAAATGCGATTAAAGACGCAGGTATCAATGCTGAACAAGTGGGCTATATTAACGCACACGGCACTTCAACACCTGCTGGTGATAAAGCAGAAACCAGCGCTGTGAAAAGCATCTTTGGTGCAGCTGCAGATAAAGTGATGGTGGGTTCATCAAAATCAATGATGGGTCACTTGCTAGGTGCTGCAGGCTCGGTAGAGTCAATTATCACAGTACTGTCACTTCAAGACCAAAAAGTATCGCCGACTATCAACTTAGATAATCCTGACGAAGGCTGCGACCTTGATTACATCGCCCATACTGCGCGCGACGTAAAACTTGATTACGCATTGTGTAACTCTTTTGGTTTTGGTGGTACTAACGGCTCGCTATTATTCAAAAAGATCTAACAGCGAAATCAACTACCTGCTGGCATAGACCTAACAAGGTCTATGCTGGTAACATAAGCTCGGTTATGACCGAGCTTTTTTTATGACAAAAACAATTATAAACGGCGACCCAGCTGGCGTAATAGACATTTCAGATCGCGGCTTAAATTATGGCGATGGTTTTTTTACCACCGCTAAAGTCTGTGCCCGACAGATTGAATTATGGCCTCTTCATCAACAGCGATTGGCTTCATGTGCCAAGCGTCTAGGCTTCGGTGAACTCGATTTTTGTGCGCTCGATAAAGATATCAATCAATTGCTTGAGGGCGACACCACACAACACAGTGTGCTTAAGGTAATGTACACGCGTGGTAACGGTGGTCGTGGTTATACCCCGCCAAGCGATGCTCAGCCCACTCGGGTGGTGCGCTTACTCCCTTATCCTGAGTCTTATCATGAGATTGGCAAAGTAGGTGTGACCTTGTCTGTGGCGAAAACTCGCCTAGCCCAGCAACCTTTGCTCGCAGGTTTGAAAACGCTTAACCGCCTCGAGCAGGTGTTCATAAAACAAGAAGCCGCTCAGCAAAGCAGTGACGACCTATTGGTGTTGGACACCACTGACAATGTCATTGAGACATCCAGTGCAAACCTTGTTATGTACCATCAAGGGCAATGGTTTACGCCAGAGCTCACACAAGCAGGTATCCAAGGCGTGTATCTGAGCCATTTACAACACCGGCTCGCCATTACCAGTTGTAAGCTATCATTGGCGCAATTGTTTACCATGGAAGCGGTATTTTGCTGCAACAGTTTAATGGGGTTGGTGCCTGTTACACGTATTGCGCATCACAGTTATAATTTAGATATTAGTCAAAGCCTTATGGCAAAGTATGGGATTTCAGTATGTTAAGGGTTGTTGTTGCTGTGTTGCTGCTGGCGTTAGGTGTTTGCTCATTTGGTTACTATCAACTGCAGCAAACAATAAATACCCCGCTGCGTATCGAGCAAAGCCAATTAGTGGAGGTAGCGACAGGTACCGGTTTTAATAAGCTGTGCCAACAATGGCAAGCCAAAAATTGGCTTAGTGAATGTTGGCGCTTTCAATTGATGGCTAAATTAGATCCTAGCCTCACTGATATCAAGGCAGGTTTGTACCAAATTCAGCCCGGTACGGTCCTGTCGGCATTTCGTAAAATTGCCCTAGGTCAACAGCACGAATTTAGCTTTACCATTATCGAAGGTGATAATTTGCGTCAGGTATTGGCGCGTTTAGCAGAAGCACAATTTGTGACAGAGCCGCTAAAATGGGGCGACTCTTTTTTAGGTAAGCCATTGAATGAGCAATTCGAAGGTAAACTATTCCCTGATACCTATCATTATCATGCTAACGAAACAGCCCAACAGATCCTCAAGCGCGCCTATAATAAAATGGAGCAAGAGTTGGCTTTAGCGTGGCAACAGCGAGCACAAAGCTCACCACTTCAAACCCCTTATGAAGCGCTCATTCTCGCCTCTATCATAGAAAAAGAAACGGGTGCGGCAGGTGAGCGACCGTTAATTGCTTCTGTGTTTGTTAACCGTTTAAATAAAGGCATGCGCCTGCAGACGGACCCGACGGTGATTTATGGGATTGGCCCCGATTTTGATGGCAATATTACTCGCCGCCACCTGCGTGAAGTAACACCTTACAACACCTACAGAATCGATGGACTTCCGCCTACACCCATTGCTATGCCATCGCGCAAGGCGTTAATGGCTACGGTGCAACCGGCGCAGTCAGATTATTATTACTTCGTCGCCAAAGGCGATGGTAGTCACCAATTTTCAAAACGGCTTGAAGAACATAACCAAGCCGTTCGTCAGTATCAGTTAAAGAGTCGAAATGGCAGCTAAATTTATTGTAATTGAAGGGCTTGAGGGCAGTGGAAAGTCAACTGCGATGCGCGTATGCGCAGATTTATTGAGCCAAGCAAACCGTGAGTTCATAACCACTCGAGAACCTGGTGGCACCCCTGTTGCCGAGCAACTGCGTAGTGTCGTTAAAGAATGCCAAGGCGAGCGCATTAGCACGCAAACAGAGTTGCTACTTATGTACGCCGCGCGTTCTCAGCTGCTTGAAAACGTTATTCGCCCAGCTTTGGACGCGGGCACGTGGGTACTTGGCGATCGCCACGATTTATCCTCGCAAGCGTATCAAGGCGGAGGCCGAGGGGTGAGTGAGCAGGTGATGGCGTTTTTATCTGATTATGTATTAGGTGGTATGCGTCCAGATTTAACCTTGTATTTAGATATCGACCCAGCTATTGGTTTAGAAAGAGCGAGAGGACGCGGCGAACTAGATAGAATCGAGCAAGAAGATGTTAGCTTCTTTGAGCGTACGCGCGAAAAATACCTTGCCTTGGCTGCGCATGATGAACGTATTCACATTATTGATGCGAGTCAGTCTATGGCCGACGTTCACCAAGCGATAACTGCCGTCATTAACGACTTTATAGCGAGAAATTAATGTACCCTTGGCTGAGTCCTTTACTTAATCAATATGCGCTGCAGCACCAGCAAAGCAGATTGCACCATGCCCATTTATTACATGGTGCACAGGGCACAGGTAAACGCGCTCTTGCCCAGAGTATTTGCGAAGCTTTACTGTGTGAGCAGCCATTAAATATGCAGCCATGTGGCGAGTGTAAGGGGTGCAAGTTAAACGGTGCTGGTACCCACCCTGACTTGCTAGTACTCAGTGAAGAGGGCTCGAGCATTGGCGTTGATGCCATTCGCAGTGTGAGTGATTTCATTGTGCATAGTGCGCAACAAGGTGGCGCTAAGTGTGTCATCGTTCCTAATGCACATCGTATGACAGTAGCGGCGAGTAATGCATTATTAAAAACGTTGGAAGAGCCAAATAATCATTGTTACTTGTGGCTTTTGACAGACAACATTTCCAGCTTGCCAGCAACCATTTTGAGCCGTTGTGCGAAACAACAAGTCAGTGTTGCAGATACATCTGAGCTGAACCAATGGTTATCAGACAATGTCGGTGAAGCCAAGGCGTATCACTTTGCCCACATGTACCATACTCAGCCTTTGTTGCTTAAAAGCTGGCAAGATAATGGCGAGTTAGCGCAAATACAGGCTTTGTATGACGCGGTTTATAATGACCAAATGAACACGGATGAGCAAAAGCTAGTTGATATTTTGGCGCAAAACTCACAATATATTGCTATCTTTAGGCTGTTTATGAGTCAGTTTTTACTGCAAAAGTCCTATCAAGGGCTAGCCTATGAACAATTAACACGCTGTCATGCTCATTTGCAGCATTTCAGTGAACATTTAGTGCAAACACCCGGATTAAATATGACTTTAGCGTTGTCGCAATTAATGCGTGGGCTGAAGCAAGAATTAGGATAACAAAGGAGCCGTTGTGCAAGAGCTACTTGTCGATTTAGACGATTTGGATGAATTATATCGTTGTTACATGCCTTATTTGAAAACAGGCGGTTTGTTTGTGCGCACGAACATGAACTACGAGATGGGGCAGTCGTTGGCACTGCGAGTGACGCTTCCTGATTCACTTGATGATGACGTAGTAACAGGAAAAGTGGTGTGGGTTACACCAATCGGAGCGCAAAGCTCTAACCCTCCGGGCGTCGGCATTGGCTTTATTGATGACAAATCACATCTTAAAGACAAAATCGAAAAGATGCTTGGCACTATGTTAAACTCAGGCCATCCAACATACACCATGTAAGGCGCTCGCGCCTTACACCCAAACTTGTAGTAACTCCATGATTGTAGATTCTCATTGTCACCTCGATAGACTGGATTTCGAAAAACTAGATACAGACTTAGCCGGTGTGCTTGATGCTGCGCGAGCTAAAGATGTGGAACACTTTTTGTGTGTCAGCGTTACGCTTGAGCAATTTCCTAAAATGCTGGAAAAGATCAAGCACTTTGCTGATGTGTCGGCCTCGTGTGGGGTCCATCCACTCGATCAGAAAGACGCGTTAGATATCGACTTGTTGCGTCACTTGGCAGTGCATGACAAAGTGGTTGCCATTGGTGAGACAGGACTCGATTATTACTACAGTGAGCAGACTCGCACTGTGCAACAGGAAAGTTTCGTAGGCCATATTCAGGTCGCTAATGAACTTAACAAGCCATTGATTATCCATACCCGAGATGCGCGAGATGACACCATTAATCTGATGCGAGAGCATAACGCACAAAACTGTGGTGGGGTGTTGCATTGCTTTACCGAAGATTTGGACATGGCGAATAAAGCGCTGGATCTGGGCTTTTATATCTCAATCTCAGGGATCGTGACATTTCGTAATGCTGAGCAATTGCGTGATGTGGTAAAACACATTCCACTTGATAGGCTGCTTATAGAGACAGACTCGCCGTATTTGGCGCCGGTTCCACATCGTGGCAAGACTAACCAACCAGCCTATGTGCAAGATGTTGCTTACTATATTGCAGAGCTCAAAGGGCTTAGCTACAAAGAGTTAGCAACGGCAACCACAGATAACTTCTATCGCTTGTTCAGCGGTATAAACAGGCAATAATCTGAATTGGGGCCATGTAACATGACAGAGATACCGCTGCTGCTACTAGGCCCACTTCTGCGCCGTGCGCAAAGTGACTTTATTCGCTTTCAGTTGGCAACTTCGCGCCAAATCACCCCTCGTTTTGCCATCGATGGAGTCGACATCGAACAACAAATACATCAAAGTCGGTTAGGGGAGCGTTTGTTTCTCTACAGTTGTACGCTAACGCCTGTCAGTGGTTCGTTTGTGTGTGATACGCCAATTACATATTCACTCTACGATAATCACACGCCGATTGATTTAAGCGCCTATTGCTATGGCAGTGTGCAATCACCCTCTGTGGTTGTGCCAAGTGCTCTGAGTAAGGTGTTACATGGTTCATGTCGTAATCCACATCATTACAGCGATGATGCACTCATTCAAGCTGATAACCTCGTTAATGAGGCAGTGTCGGGTGACCCATCGCAGCGACCTCAGCTCTTGATCTTATCTGGGGACCAAATCTATGCGGATGATGTGGCTGGGCCAATGTTATTGGCAATACATCAACTTATTGATTTGCTCGGTATATACAAAGAGCAAAGCCGTCTTTTAGAGGGCTGTGAAGACGTTTATGGCATGCTGTATTCACGTGATTCTGTACTGCCTAAAACACCGTGGCATGCGTTGTCTAAATGGGATTCAGGGTATTGGTTACGAAAAGATGAGCCTCACTTCAGTAGTGTTAAAAGTGCCAATCACCTTATTCATTTTGAAGAATTTATAGCGCTTTATTTGCTGAGCTTTTCAGCGCCTGTATGGCAAATTATTGACTTTGAAACAATGCGCCTTGACACGTCGCACCCACACAAAGCGCGCTTTGATAATGAATGCGACCACATTGCGCGTTTTGCTGATACGCAGATCCATGCGGCTCGACTTATGGCTCATGTTAGTACGCTTATGGTGTTTGATGATCATGATGTCACTGATGATTGGAACTTAACAGCAAATTGGGAGCAGGCAGTATATACCCATGATGCCAGTCGCGGCATCATTTGTAATGCGATGCTGTCTTACGCACTTTTTCAAGGCTGGGGGAACACGGATTTAAGCGCTAATTTCCCATTTTTACAGGCACTTGATAAGTATTGCATTGACCGCCAATGGCAATTAAAGGCACTCCAACAGTCTTTGCTTGATTATGACTATTGGCATTATGAATTGCCGACCACACCTAAAGTTGTGGTGCTCGACACCCGTACTCACCGTTGGCGCAACGAAAGTGACTTTAATGAGCCATCGGGCTTATTAGATTGGCAACGGTTGTTAGAGCTGGAAAATACTCTAGAGGGCACAGACAAGGTGTTGTTAGTCTCTCCTGCGCCAGTATTTGGAGTAAAGTCCATTGAGGCTATTCAAGCGCTATTTACCCTTTGCGGTAAGCCGCTGATGGTGGACTGTGAAAATTGGATGGCTCATGAAGGCTCGGCTAAAAAATTGTTGGATATTTTTAGACGAGGAGAGACGCCCGATGAGACCATTATACTTTCAGGCGATGTGCATTACTCATTCTGCTTTTCAGTCAAAGCGCGCTTTGGTGGTCGTGATAATCGCATCTGGCAGTTGACCGCCAGCGGTATTAAAAATGAGTTTCCGCGTAAGCTGATTAACTTTTTAGACAGGCTTGATTCACTCTTATACGCACCAAGTAGTCCACTGAACTTGTTTACCAAGCGTTGGCATATGAAGGTCGATAAGCACGATACTACCACTGGGCCACAAAAACATTTGGTCAGTCATGCGGCCATAAGTTTGGTGGAATTAGAAGAGGCACAACTTAGCCGCTACCGCTTGTTTCACAGTGACGGCTCAGTAACTGAATATGAGTTGTGATGCCTAAGCGATGACAAGAGTAGGTAAGTTACTTGCGAAAAGCTTTTGTAACTTGTGCTCATCGCCTACTTGTCGGGCTTTTTGTAATTCATAAAATCGACTTGTTACGCCATTGGTCCAGCCAAAGCCCTGTTGCACCACATATTCACCGCCGCCTGCAATCTGTTGCCAATTTAACACATTGTATTTTTCCAACAGGCAAGCGGTTTGCGCGTAACTTGCCTCAATCATTGCCAGCCAGCGTTCAACGATATCAAAGGCGAGCTCTTGTTGCCCATGCTTCAATAATCCAGCTACAGCAAACCACTGTAGCGGTGCCCAGCCATTGGGAGAGTCCCACTGTTGCTTGCTACTGATAGCTGTTGTGACTAGACCACCTTCTTTTAAAAACGTGTTAGCTAGCGCGCCGCCAATGTCATAGCTTTGTTGCTCAGAGCACATCTCGCAAAACAGGGGCACGGTCGTTGCCAAAGATTGTACTGTGCTGCGTTGTTGTTCGCTCAATACCCAGTCAAAATAAATCCCAGAATCAGGATCCCATAGGTAAGTGTTGATCAGCGTCTTACGTTTACTCGCACGTTCTTGGTAATGGTTTGCTTTTGGCATGTTGTTGTGGTGCTTATAACACGTAGCAAGGCACTTTTCTAACTGAAACATCAGCGCATTTAAGTCTACAGGCACAATATCGCAGGTGCGAATAGACTCAAGTTTTTGTGGGTCGGCTAGCCAGCGGCTACTAAAATCCCAACCCGACTCACACGCTGCGCGGATATGGCGGTAGAACGCCTTTTTATGTTGTGAATCTATGTGTTGTGCTTCAGCTATGTCTTCTTTATAGGACTCAGGTCGTGGACTGGGATCATTGTCCCAGTATCGATTCAACAAACCGCCACATGGCATGGTAACAACGCGGCCACCGAATGGCTCCGCTTCTTGTGACATCCAAAATGTATACTCGCGCTCGAGCGCTTTAGTTACGCGAGCCACCCAGCGACAATCCACATGGTAATGGGGCCATAGCAAGTCGACCATCAACGAGCATACCGGTGGCTGTGAACGGCTGATGTAATAACTGCGGTTGCCATTGGGTACGTGACCGTATTTATTAATTAAGTTAATAAAGTTTTCGAGCATGCTGGCAACTTGCACAACGTTACCCTGATCCATTAAACCTAACGCAGTAAAATAGGTGTCCCAATAGTAGATTTCATTAAATCGCCCACCGGGAACTGTGTATGTGTGCGGCAGCGCGAGTAATGACCCCTGAGATTCTTTAGTGGGTGGGCGGGCGAGTTTTTCCCACAGGGTGCTAATGTACTCGTCTACCGTATCAATCTTACCGAGTAGCTCAAGCTCAGGTTTGGCAGCAAATGTAAAATGCGCATCAACAAAATCAGATAATGCATTGCCACTGGGTAACTGTTGCTCATATAAGGCACACGCTTGCTCCCAACTTACTTTAGGAATGGCATCTGCAAAGGCCTTACTGTCAGCAAATATATTTGACTGTTGCACAGCGAGAAAAAGAGGAGTGTGGAAAAATTGCATATTAAACTCCTATGCCGCAGCGCTAGCTTGGATGAGCTTGGTACGTTTGTTGAAGAAAAACAGCGCGATTGCAATGAGGGAGATAGGCACAAGCGCGCTATAAAAAGCATTAACACCGCCGAGTTTAGCAAACAGCATGCCGGTGATCAGTGAACCGAAGGTGCCACCAAGAGCCGAGAACACAACGATTAAGCCTGTCATTTTCGCATGTTGGTGTGAAGGTAAGCTGCTGAGCATAGCGGAATTTAAAATAGGGTAAATGGGGGCCATGAACAAACCAATCAGTGGCATCAGTAATGCTGCAAACGGGACATCAAAAATACTCGATACTTCTTGAGGTTCATAAGCCGCGGTAAGCGGTAGGGTTAGCACCACAAGTGCAGCCATCATCACCAAGTTGATATTAACCAAGGTGTACCAGCCAATGTAGCGCAAAATTGTGCCAGCTAATAAACGCCCAACGGCGAGGCTAGCAGCGAAAATGCTGGTGAGCTGCACACTGATATCAACAGGCATGTGCAGCACTTCATTATTGAATGTAGGTAACCAGGTTCCGATACTTTGTTCAATAAGCACATACAGAAAGGTTGAGATAACGAAAATCAGCACCAAAGATTGCGCGCACAATTTTATCATGGATAAAAACTCGTGCAGCGAACCACCTTGGTGATGCGACTCATTGACTTCGACCTTTTGAATCGGAGCTTGTAAAACAACGAGTAGGGTAAACAGAGCAAATGCCCCAAGCAGATAGTAAACATTTAGCCACGCCATTGGTGATTGAGGGTCTATAAACCAGGCAAAAAACCAGTAGCCACTGAGAACGCCCACCATGAACATTCCTTCAACAAAGCTAAACAGGCTCGAATGTTGTTGCGCATTGTCGGTAACTTGACCCACGAGGGCATACACCGAAACTTTCACTAAGGCAAACGCACCACCTATGGTCGCAAACAGCAGTTTTAACATCCAAAACGTGCCGATGGTAGGCATCATTAATGATGCTGCCAATGTGGCCGTTAGGGCCAATATTAGTGCAACTTTATAGCCGATACGAGGGATAAAGGAAGCAACAAAGAACGATACCAAGGCAATGGGTAAATCTTTAAAGCCCTCGAGACTCGCGGCTTGTGGCTTAGAAACATTCATCGTGTGAATCGCCTGAAGAATAACCGTGCCGACGCTATTGAGTAATATCGCAAAGAGAAAGTAACAGGTGATCATCGCCACGATGATACGAATTCTAGAGGCTTTAACGTCGTTCATTTATTAACCTTGATTGGAGCTTTTCACTTGAGTCTAGCGTCAAAGAATAGCCTTTGCAATCGTTTGCATTAATAAATTGTAAAGTTTGATATTAACTAGTTGATTATTAACTAGATTGACGTTGCTTTAGGGTAATTGGCAACTGTTCACTCTCGACCTTTTTACCTTCGAGTTGCGTGATCAGTTTTTGCACTAAGAGGTAGGCGGCAGCCCGCGTATCTTGGGCAATAGTGGTCAAAGAAGGGGAGCTGATATCTGCCATACTGATATTGTCGAAGCCGACAATACGTACGTCATTAGGGATGCTGACGTAGCGCTCTTTGAGGGCTTTGATAGCACCGAGTGCCAACATGTCACTACACGCAAATATCCCATCAAAATCAAGCCCTTGCTTTAGAATTCTCGCGTTTATCGCCGCGTATGCAGCATCACATGTTATGTCCGCTTTTAATAGCTCCCATTGTAGTGGGTGTTGTTTGCTTAAGGACTCGCAACATTCGTTAAAGCCTCTGAAACGCTCACTTAATTCAGGGTGAGCTGGGTCACCAATAAACAACAAACGTCGCGCACCACGATTGATAAGGTGTTTGGTAGCGGTTATACCGCCGTTATAGTTATCACTACCGACCACAGTGTAGTTGCTTGCTATGATGGGATCACCCCAAACAACAATTGGCGTTTTAGCCTCAGCGGCAGCTTCTATTAGGCGTTGTTGTTTACCTTGACCAATAACAATCAAGCCATCGGCACGGCGCCCATCTATGAAATAGCCATGCCAGTCTTGTCCGGCCATATAGGAATTGGACAGCAGTAACTCATAACCCTGGCGGTTCACAGCTAGGTTGATATCACTGACAACTTTAAGCAAAAAGGGGTCATCAACAGACTGCTCTGTGTAGTCATCTAAGTTCAATAACACCGCGATAACATTGGTTTTTTGTGCTCTTAAACGACTTGCAGCAGCGTTCAACGAGAAATTGTGTTGTTTGGCTAATTGCTGGATGTATTCACGTGTCTCGCGTTTAATAAGCGGGCTGTTATTGAGCGCTCTAGAAGCAGTTGAGGTAGAAACACCTGCAATTTTAGCAAGGTCGGCTAACTTTAACTTATTATTTTGCATTGATTTTTTGTTATCGCGTACAGTTTGTCAGTGGTTAGCTTAGCGCGGCACTGGGTGTAAGTCTATGTATGTGATGCGAATGTTTCCAATTTGGAACGTTTTTTAACAGAATAGTAAATTAATTATTGCAAACGTTTGCATTGGTCGCTATGTTTAAAAAAGCATCGGTATAAATGTGGCTCAACGAGCAGTTATTCCAATGCATGACAGAGATGTCACTGGCAATAATTAAATTAGTCAACATGTGGGGGGTTCCCGTGGCACAACATACTAAACAAACATCTAAGAGAATGAACTTCACAGCGAAGCTAAGCACCATTGGTCTAGCTGTATCATTAGCATTTAGCGCGCAAGCTCAAGAGCAAGCAGCGAGTGAAGATGCCAAGATAGAAACGATTATCGTATCGGGTACGGCCGGTGGTCGAGGTATACGCAAAGTAGACGCTGCTTTTGCTGTTACTAACCTCGATGAAGTGAAGATAGAGCGTTTAGCTCCAAAGAGTACCGCTGATTTATTCAAATCAGTTCCAGGTGTGTGGGTTGAAAGCTCCGGTGGTGAATCGGGAGCGAACGTCTTTGTGCGTGGTTTCCCAGGCAGTGGTGATGCACCGTTTTTAACCTTGAGTGTTGAAGGTGTGCCAGTTTACCCTGCGCCAACACTATCATTTTTGGAAAACTCTTCAATTTTCCGTCTTGATGACACTATCTCAGGAATGGAAGGTCTACGAGGTGGTCCAAACCCCGTTGTATCTAATGGTCAACCGGGTTTAACAACAAACTTCAGTCTTAAACGCGGCTATGAAGACACTGAAGGTTCAGTTAAGTACACCACGTCAGATTATGGCTTAAACCGTGTTGATGCAGTTTTAAGTGGTGAGTTAGCAAAAGATCTTTACTTTATGGTGGGTGGTTACGTGAAGCGTTCACCTGGTATTCGTGATGCTGGTTTTGATTCTGAAAAGGGCAACCAATTTACTATCAATATCACTAAAGAATTCGACAATGGCCAGTTTAACATCTTCACTCGCGTTACCGATGACCGTGGTGCCTGGTATCTGCCTACACCACTGAATGTTGATGGTGTTGATGGTGGCTTTACGCAGATAGGCACTAAAAACCGTTACGCGACTGTATATGCTGGCGTAAATAACGAAGCGGTTGAATATGATCTCGGCGAGGGTCGTGGTTGGGACGGCTCTGTGTCTGGTGGTAGTTTGAAGCTAGAGTTAGGCAATGGCTGGGAATTGATTGACCGTTTTGGTTTGACCAAGGGTGATGCAAATACGATTGGCTTAGTACCTCACGGTACTGCAGTGGCTCTGTCTACCGTTGCTGATAATGGTCTAAGTGCAACGGGTGCTGTAACAGGAATTGAATACAGTGGCGACACTATCGTTCAAGACTACGGCCGTTGGATTGTGCAAAAAGAAATTGAAGCCTTTGTTAATGACCTTGCTGTAAGTAAAGACTTTGACTCTTGGTCAAGTTCTTATGGCATGTACACAGCGACCACCTCAGCAAAAGATTGGTGGGCACTGGGTAACTCTGCTTACCACGTAGTAGAACAAGGCGGCGAAATGCTCGAAGGTGTTGCGTGTAACTTCGAGCTTTCTGGTTGTAGCTGGAACTATGACATTAGCAGTGTAGGGGATGCTAAAACATTGGCGTTTTATACTACTCAGAAGTGGTTCGCAACGGATGACTTAACACTTGATGTGGGCGTGCGCTCAGAAAAGCATGAGGTTGAGTATTCGGTGGATGAAGGTCTTGATGGCACTGCGTCAAAGTACGTCGAGTACAGTGAACGTAAAACATCATGGACCCTAGGTGCTGACTACAAGTTTGATATCAACCAAGGTATGTTTGTACGCTTCAACCAAGGTTACAAGATGCCTTACTTTGATGACTTCCGTGACAACTACGGTGCTTACACCGGTGGTGAGGACTTAATCAAAGAAGTGAAACAGGCGGAAGTGGGCTATAAATACATGGGCGACAGTGTTGATTTATATGCAACATTCTTTGCCAATGAATTTGTTGGTGACACTTTCCAGCGTAACTTTGGTGGACCAGTGGAGGTTTTCACCACTGAAGCCTACGGTGTAGAAATTGATTTTAATTATGCACACGAGTCTGGTTTCAACTTGAACTTAAACGCAACGCTGCAAGACGGTGAAATCACTGAGAGCCCTGTTAATGAAGGCAATCAGATTCAACGTCAGCCCAACTACCAAATTCGTATGACACCAAGCTATGACTTTGAAGTCGATGGTATGTACGCAAGTGTATACGGTACGCTAAGTGCAGTTGATGATCGCTACGGTAATAATGAAAACGTTGTTACTTTAGATGGTTATGAAAAGCTAGATTTAGGCGCAACACTTGAGCCTGTTGAAAATGTTAAATTACTTCTGTCAATTGACAATATCACAGATGAAGAAGGTTTAACTGAGGGTGATCCGCGTAGTTTAACTGCTCCGAATGGCCGCTATATCTTGCCACGTAGCGTGAAATTCTCGGTTTCATACGCGTTCTAATCGCAACAATTTGTTTCCACTTCAAATCAAAAGTCGCCTCCTACTAGGCGGCTTTTTTTTGTTTTTGGGGTCATAAAATAAAAAACGCCCAGGACGAATCCGCATTGTCCTGGGCCTAGGGGAATGGCTCATTATGAGCCGTGCGCTAACTAAATAAACTGTTCACTTACGTTAGGGAGAAGCGAAAGTCTTCTTAATTGTAGTTAACACATAGCCAAAAGTGAAATAAAAATTCATATAAAATATTCAATTAAAAAACAATGGCTTACTGATATTGTGGGGAGTGTTTCAAGAAAATGGTACAGAGCTTATCCCTGTTATCTCCCCAAGTTATTACCAAGTTATTAACATGCCATCAAGAATTAAATCACGCGCTAAAGAATTCTTAATTTTGTTCTTCTGCCACTTCCCTAAACCGACACTCGCGCCTCTCAAGCGTAGGATCACTTCGCCTGTGTGTGTAGTGGGGGTTTGCAGACGAATATCTTTACCATTGAAGTAATCTGCTGCGTGCTCGGAAGAGAGGTCAAATACGTTTTGCTTGGCTAAATGTCCTAGACAGCTGGCAAATTCATGCTCCAAACGCACACCATTTTTATGCGTAGACCCAATTTGTATACCTATACGTGAGTATTTTACGCTGTGCAGCAGACGCTCATTGTCAACGTTTGGAAAAAGCCACACTTCTTTATCGCGAATGTATATTTCACCGGGGAGTGCGTTGATAGCAAATTGCTTTTTTAATTGCTGTATAAATGTGGCAGATTGTTTCGTGGGCATGGGAGAAAAAGGGAATGCGCCTTTCTTGTTTTTTGGCTCACTGACGGCTTGGCTACCTGTTTTTTTGAATCTTGCAATAAAAAAGCCCTCACTGTCATAGATTTGTGGCCAAATATGAAGAAACCCATCTTCTGTTGCTGCTTTATCGGCGTCTGGGAATAAGTCATGTAGAGATTGAACCTCTATCAAGCCTTTGTATTGTTCCAGCAGATATTGGCACACAGCCTGATTTTCAATGGGAGTTAGCGTGCAGGTTGAGTAAACCAGTGTACCACCTACTTTGAGGGCATGAAATGCACTTTTGATCAAAGCCTTTTGTACGTCACTAATGTCGACATTTGACTGCAATGACCAGTTCTTTAGAGCATCGGCGTCTTTTCTTACGGTGCCTTCACCTGAGCAAGGAGCGTCAAGTAAGATGGCGTCAAACATTTCAGGCATATAATCGCCGAATACGGCGCCGTCAAAGTGAGTGAGGCCAACATTGTGGGCGCCGACGCGTTTAAGAGTGGCACTAAGCGCTTTAAGTCGTGAAGAAGAATACTCATTGGCAACCAAGAAGCCTTCATTATCTAACATAGCCACAAGCTGTGATGTTTTACTCCCCGGGGCCGCAGCCATATCTAACACAGTATGCGCGTCTTTCAAGGTGTCTTTGAGTGCCATGGGAGGCAACATTGAGCTTGCTTCTTGTACGTAGATACATCCACTTAAGTGCAAATCTGTGCGTCCCAGTGGCAGCGCGTCTTCTTCTGCTGCTGGGCGCTCAAGCCAATAGCCAGTGTCACACCATGGCACAGGGGTGATTATCCAATCTCGTTTTGCACATTCTGACTCAAACGCATCGACTGACATTTTTAACGTATTCACTCGCACCGCGCGTTTGAGAGGTGTTTGGCAACTCTTAATGAAGTCTTCAATAGTGAGGTGTTCAGGGATGTAGCTTTTTACATCATCAATAAATGCATCAGGGATATAAGTATTACTGTTCATAGATATGGATAAAGCAGGGCTTAGATTCAGGCTATAGTGTATCGCATCACTGTTGTGAATGCCGATGTTTTTGAAGTGTCGACAGAATTGGTGTTTATTTAGACAAAGCTGGCAGTTTAAGCATTATAAATACAATTTATGTCGACAATATCTGGATGCCCTTGTTGACAAACACCCCTCACTCTCCCATAGTACATGCCAAGATTGTCGACAATTTGAGAATGGCGTGACAAATCAATCAACTCAACCTAGTGAACAAGTGACCACTGCTGCTGATCAAGTTTTTGTTAATCTGCGCCGTGCCATTGTTGAAGGTGATATCGCGCAGGGCTCAAAAATATCCGAGCCTGAGCTCGCCAAACGTTTTGGTGTATCGCGCGCAACCCTGCGTGATGCCTTGAATCGTTTAGAGGCGTGTAATTTAGTTGAGCGCAAAGCAAATGTTGGTTGCCGTGTTGTGGCACTAACACCTGAGCGTCTTATTGAGGTGTATCAGGTGCGAGCAGCACTTGAAGGTTTGGCTTGCCGATTGGCCGCTCAAAATATGGCAGATGATGAAATTGCCGACATCAAGGGGCTGTTAAACAAGCACCTACATGAGCAGCGAGTGAAAGAAGGAGAGTCTTATTACCAAGAGGCTGGGGATTTAGACTTTCACTATCGCATCATCAAAGGCTCAAAGAATGAGCACTTATTTAGCTTGCTCTATCACGACTTATATCAGCTTATTCGTATGTACCGTGTGCAGATGGGAATGACTGGTCCACGAGTATCCAAAGCATTCGATGAGCATTTAGCAATTATTAACGCCATAGCTAATCGCGATGGTGAGCTGGCAGAGATGCTTATGAAGCGTCACATCAGCTATTCAATGAATAACATAGAAAATAAATTTAACGCGGCGCAATAACCGCAACCGTTCAAAGCAGGAGTTAACCATGTCCGCAGGAAAGAAATTCAGAGACGCCCTTAAGGCGAATCAACCACTACAGATTGTCGGCACTATCAATGCCTACTGTGCAATGATGGCGAAGCAACTTGGCCACCAAGCGATTTACCTCTCAGGTGGTGGTGTGGCGAATGCATCATATGGCCTTCCAGATTTAGGTATGACATCGCTAAACGATGTGATTGCTGATGTGCAACGTATTACCTCAGCGTGTGATTTACCACTGATGGTCGATATCGACACGGGTTGGGGCGGCGCATTCAACATTGCGAAAACTATCCGTGACATGGAAAAAGCAGGTGCCGCAGCGGTGCACATTGAAGACCAAGTAGCACAAAAACGCTGTGGTCACCGTCCTAACAAAGAAATCGTATCTGTTGATGAAATGGTTGATCGTATTAAAGCGGCAGTTGATGCTCGTACTGACGAAAACTTCTTCATCATGGCGCGTACCGATTCATTTGCTCAAGAAGGCTTAGAAGCAGCAATTGAACGCGCAAAAGCCTACGTTGCAGCAGGTGCTGATGGCATTTTCGCAGAAGCAGTACAAACCGAAGAACACTATCGCGCATTTGCACAGGCGCTTGATGTGCCAATTCTCGCCAACATCACCGAGTTTGGCAAAACCGAGCTTTGGAACGCAAAAGAATTAGGCGAATGGGGTGTAGACATGGTGCTTTACCCACTCTCAGCCTTCCGTGCGATGAATAAAGCCGCAGAAAATGTTTATAAGTCAATTTTAACGAACGGCGATCAAAAAGCGGTCATAGACACCATGCAAACGCGTATGGAGCTGTACGATTATCTTGGCTATCACGAATACGAACAAAAGCTCGACTCTCTTTTTGCTCAAGGCAAAAACAAATAAACGAGTTTCAACAGGACAAAATTCAGGAGAATAACAATGGTAGATAAAGCACTAAGCGGCGCAGGTTTGCGCGGACAAGAAGCAGGTCAAACAGCATTATGTACAGTAGGTAAAACAGGTTCTGGCCTTACTTATTGCGGTTATGACATCAGTGAACTAGCAGATAAAGTTCAGTTTGAGGAAGTCGCATTTTTGCTTTCGCGCGGTGAACTTCCTACAGCGGGAGAACTGGCTGAATATAAAGCAAAGCTCAAATCATTGCGCGCGTTGCCAGAGGCACTAAAAACAGTCCTTGAAGCAATTCCGAAGGATGCACACCCAATGGATGTGATGCGTACAGGTTGTTCAATGCTGGGCAACTTAGAAATGGAAACCAGCTTTGAGCAAGCAAACGATGCAATTGACCGTATGATTGCTGTTTTCCCAAGCATTATTTGTTACTGGTATCGCTTCAGTCATGATGGCGTGCGTATTAATGTTGAAACTGATGATGATTCAGTTGGTGCACACTTCCTACACCTATTGCACGACAAAGCGCCATCGCAATTATTTGCTGACGTAATGAATGTGTCGCTTATCCTGTATGCTGAGCACGAATTTAACGCATCTACATTTACGGCACGTGTTTGTGCATCAACGCTTTCTGACATCCACTCATGTGTTACGGGCGCAATTGGCTCACTTCGTGGCCCTCTTCACGGTGGTGCGAATGAAGCTGCGATGGACATGATCGAGCGCTTTACAAGTGCCGATCACGCTGAGCAAGAACTAATGGGTATGCTTGAGCGCAAAGAAAAAATTATGGGCTTTGGCCACGCAATTTACCGCGAGAGCGACCCGCGTAATGTGATCATCAAAAAATGGTCAGAGCGCTTAGCACAAGAAGTGGGCGATGACGTGCTTTACCCTGTATCAGTGCGTTGTGAAGAAGTTATGTGGCGTGAGAAGAAACTATTCTGTAATGCAGACTTCTTCCATGCATCGGCATATCACTTCATGGACATCCCAA
This sequence comes from Pseudoalteromonas maris, assembly GCF_049257235.1. Taxonomy (NCBI): domain Bacteria; kingdom Pseudomonadati; phylum Pseudomonadota; class Gammaproteobacteria; order Alteromonadales; family Pseudoalteromonadaceae; genus Pseudoalteromonas; species Pseudoalteromonas maris. The sequence goes on along the minus strand of NZ_JBMMUF010000001.1, from coordinate 34,685 downwards.
CTAAACTGTTCACACCTATCTTCGTGATGAGTCGTGTAACTGGCTGGACTGCGCACGTCAAAGAGCAGCGTGCTAATAACCGTATTATCCGCCCAAGCGCTGGTTATGTCGGTCCGGATGCACGTCCAGTACCTTCACTAAGCGAACGTTAAACACTTGCCTTTAGGTGCGGCACCACCTTTGTCGCACCGACTCCATTGTCAATGTAGAGAAGATTATGAATACCCAATACCGTAAAACGCTGCCAGGATCTGAGTTAGTTTATTACGATACTCGCGCGGCAGTTGACGCAATTGAACCAGGTGCATACGACGGCCTTCCATATACGTCAAAAGTACTCGCTGAGAACCTTGTTCGCCGCTGTTCACCTGACACACTGACTCAAAGCCTAGAACAACTTATTTATCGCAAACGTGAGCACGATTTCCCTTGGTTTCCAGCACGTGTAGTGTGTCACGATATTCTTGGCCAAACAGCGCTAGTCGATTTGGCTGGTTTGCGTGATGCGATTGCAGCAAAAGGCGGCGATCCGGCAAAAGTAAACCCAGTGGTACCAACACAGCTAATCGTTGACCACTCACTGGCAGTTGAAGCGCCGGGCTTTGACCCTGATGCCTTTGAAAAGAACCGTGCAATTGAAGACCGTCGTAACGAAGACCGTTTCCACTTTATTAACTGGACGAAAACAGCGTTTAAAAACGTTGATGTGATCCCACCTGGTAACGGCATCATGCACCAAATCAACCTGGAGAAAATGTCGCCGGTTATCCAAGTGCGCGATGGTGTGGCTTTCCCAGATACGCTTGTAGGTACAGATTCACACACACCGCACGTTGACGCACTGGGCGTAATCGCTGTGGGTGTGGGTGGTTTGGAAGCTGAAAGCGTAATGCTAGGTCGTGCTTCTTATATGCGTCTGCCTGATATCATTGGTGTGGAGTTAACTGGTAAGCCGCAACCAGGCATTACCGCTACAGATATCGTTCTTGCGCTAACAGAGTTCTTGCGCAAAGAGCGAGTAGTCTCAAGTTACCTTGAGTTCTTCGGTGAAGGCGCCTCGCACTTAACACTGGGCGACCGTGCCACTATTTCGAACATGACACCAGAATACGGCGCGACTGCGGCGATGTTCTACATTGATAAGCAAACGATTGATTATCTAACGCTTACCGGTCGTGACGATGAGCAAGTGAAGTTGGTTGAACAATACGCCAAAGAAACAGGGTTGTGGGCCGATGCAATGACAGGTGCACAGTACGAACGCCTATTGACGTTTGATTTGTCTGCTGTGGGCCGTAACCTCGCTGGCCCATCTAATCCACACGCACGTTTAGCGACGGCTGATTTACAAGCGCGTGGTATCGCCAAACCTATCGAACAAGAAGAAGGCAAAATGCCTGATGGTGCGGTGATCATCGCAGCGATCACCAGTTGTACCAATACGTCTAACCCACGCAATGTGATTGCGGCCGGTTTACTTGCACGCAACGCCAATAAATTAGGTTTAGTGCGTAAACCTTGGGTGAAAACCTCTCTGGCGCCGGGCTCAAAAGCGGTGAAGCTGTACTTAGAAGAGGCTAATTTGCTGCCTGAACTAGAGCAACTTGGTTTTGGTGTAGTTGGTTTTGCATGTACTTCATGTAACGGAATGAGTGGTGCGCTTGATCCAGTGATTCAACAAGAAGTCATTGAACGCGACTTGTATGCGACTGCCGTACTATCAGGCAACCGTAACTTTGATGGTCGTATCCATCCTTATGCAAAACAAGCATTCTTAGCATCACCGCCATTGGTTGTAGCCTATGCAATTGCAGGGACGATTCGTTTTGATATCGAAAAAGACGCACTAGGTTATGATGAGCAAGGTAAACCTATTACCCTCAAAGACTTATGGCCAAGTGACGAAGAAATCGATGCGGTCATTGCCAATAGCGTCAAACCTGAGCACTTCCGTCAAGTGTACGAGCCAATGTTTGATTTGGATGTCGACTACGGTGAGAAAAACAACCCATTGTATGATTGGCGCGAAATGAGTACTTATATTCGTCGTCCGCCGTATTGGGAAGGTGCCTTAGCAGCGCCTCGCACAATGAAAGAAATGCGTCCGCTGGCAGTGTTGGGTGACAACATCACCACGGATCACTTGTCGCCATCAAACGCTATTTTAGCGAGCAGTGCGGCAGGTGAGTATCTTGCAAAAATGGGCTTGCCTGAAGAAGACTTTAACTCGTATGCGACTCACCGCGGCGACCACCTAACCGCACAACGCGCAACGTTCGCCAATCCTAAATTGTTTAATGAAATGGTGCGTGATGAAAATGGTGATGTAAAGCAAGGTTCTTTGGCCCGTATCGAGCCAGAAGGGCACGTTACTCGTATGTGGGAAGCTATCGAAACCTACATGGAGCGCAAGCAGCCACTGTGTATTGTTGCGGGTGCTGATTATGGTCAAGGTTCAAGCCGTGACTGGGCTGCCAAAGGTGTGCGCCTTGCGGGTGTAGAAGTCATCATCGCAGAAGGCTTTGAGCGTATTCACCGCACCAACTTGATTGGTATGGGCGTGCTCCCTCTTGAGTTCAAAGGCGGAGAAAATCGCAAGACATTTAACCTTGATGGCAGTGAAACCTACACTGTGGTCGGTGAGCCAGCACCTGGCGCCGACATGCAGGTGCAGATCACGCGCGCAAATGGTGAGCAATTTACTATTTCGACCAAGTGCCGCTTAGATACCCAAGAGGAATTGTCTATTTACAGTGCTGGCGGTGTATTGCAGCGCTTCGCTCAAGACTTTCTTGAAGGCTCTGTGTAATCAGTGAAAAGTGGGCCAATAGTGCCCATTTTTTTGAGGTTTTTGTATGACACAACAATTAAAAATTCCCGCTACTTATATGCGTGGAGGTACCAGTAAAGGGGTGTTCTTTGCGCTCAACGATTTACCCCCGCAGGCACAACAGCCGGGTGAATATCGAGATGCATTATTACTGCGTGTAATTGGTAGTCCAGATCCTTACGGCAAACACACCGATGGCATGGGTGGGGCGACATCAAGCACCAGTAAAACGGTGATCTTGTCTAAAAGCGATAAGGCAGATCACGATGTAGACTATCTATTTGGTCAAGTCGCTATCGATAAGGCATTTATTGATTGGAGCGGTAACTGTGGCAACTTAACCGCTGCAGTAGGTGCATTTGCGATTAACAATGGTCTTGTTGATGCGTCACGTATTTGTGACAACGGCACCACTGAGGTGCGTATTTGGCAGGCCAATATTAACAAAACCATTATTGCTCACGTGCCAATGCGTGATGGGTTGGTTCAGGAGTTAGGTGATTTTGAACTTGACGGGGTGACTTTCCCTGCGGCTGAGGTCAAAGTGGACTTTCTATCGCCAGTCGGTGATGGGGCTGTGCTGCCAACAGGTAATCTGGTCGACACACTGACTGTGCCAGGCGAAGGGGACTTACAGGCGAGCTTTATTAACGCCGGCATTCCAACGATTTTCGTCAATGCCAGTGAGCTAGGTTATACCGGTGCAGAGTTGCAAGATGACATCAACAATGATGATGCTGCACTGGCTCGTTTTGAGAAAATCCGAGCGTACGGTGCTGTGCAAATGGGGCTTATCTCAGACATTGAAGAGGCGAAGACACGTCAGCATACGCCCAAAATAGCGATGGTTGCACCAGCGAGCAGCTATGTTTCTTCAAGTGGTAAAGCGATTGATAAACAAGACATCGATGTGCAAATTCGTGCCTTGTCCATGGGCAAACTGCACCATGCAATGATGGGCACAGCAGCAGTCGCGATTGCAACGGCTGCGGCAATAGAAGGGACTTTGGTTAATCAGGCCGCCGGAGGTGTTGCTCGTGAGTCACTTACGTTTGGGCACCCATCGGGTACATTGCAAGTAGGAGCTTCGGTAAACATGGCTGATGGCCAATGTGATGTTCACAGCGTGAGTATGAGCCGAAGTGCTCGACGCCTAATGGAAGGTTGGGTACGTGTACCCGAGCCTCAATAGTTGGAATCCAAGTGACATAAAAAAAGCCGCTTATGCGGCTTTTTTTAATTGAAGCAGAAGGTGCATTACACAACGCCGCGCGGTAGGCGACAGTCGTGGTCTTTTTCTGCAAGCTCTTTGATCCACAACTCTTCAGCGGTGTAGCCGTCTTTGTTTTCGCTTACTACAGTGAAGGCAGCTTTATTATCGGCAGGCTTTGCTGCTGGTGCTGCTTTTTTAGTTGTTGTTTTTTTGCTTGCTTTAGCTGGAGCCTTTGCAGGTGCCTTCGTTTCTGCTTTTGCGACCGCTTCTGTCTTACCAGAAGTGAGTTCTTCAGTTAGTGCAGCTACGTCAGCAAGGCGCATGTTTTTGCCGCCATCAATGCTGTACCAGCCAGGCTTAGTTGTGATTTCTGGCTTTTTACCGTTCGCCGCTTCATAGGCAGCTTCAAAAGCAGCTAACACTTCTGTTTTGTCTAGTTTACTCATCAAAAGATCCTAGTCGTTAACGCAGGTTAATTTTATTACAAGTTTATATTTATACCCATTTGTCCCAAGATTTTCAATTTTTTGTGGCGAAATTGCTAATTTCCTTTATTTTTTCCAACACAAGCGTGACAATTTGCACATATTTAAGCGTGTGAACGATGTTCTTGAGGTAAATATGAAACGCACTGATCTAATGGCATTTTTAAATGACACTCTCGCACCGAATCAAATTAGAGACTTTTGTCCAAATGGCCTTCAAGTTGAGGGTGCTGAGCATATTAATAGGATTGTTACCGGCGTTACTGCGAGCCAAGCGCTCGTAGATAAAGCGATTGAATTAGGCGCTGACGCGCTCGTTGTTCACCATGGCTATTTCTGGAAAGGAGAGTCCGAGGTTATTACGGGCATGAAACAGCGCCGCATTAAAGCCTTGCTCGATAACAATATTAATCTGATCGCTTATCACCTGCCGCTCGATGTTCATCCCCAGTTAGGTAACAATGCACAGCTAGCTAAATTGCTAGGCATCGAATTACAAGGCGGTATGGAAGCAAATCCTGTAAGTGTACCGGTATGGGGGCGACTAGCAGAGCCTGTTTCAGGGGAAGCATTTGCACAGCGAATTGAGCGTGTTTTAGGCAGAAAGCCACTGAGCTCATTAGTTCGTTCTGAGCGCATAGAAACAATTGGTTTGTGCACAGGTGGAGGTCAGGGATACATTGACTTGGCAGCGCAACAAGGACTTGATGCGTATCTGACCGGTGAAGCCTCAGAACAAACGATTCATAGCTCGCGGGAGCAGGGCATCGACTTTTTTGCCGCCGGACATCATGCTACTGAGCGCTATGGCGCAAAAGCATTGGGTGAGCATATCAGTCAACACTTCGATGTTGATGTGACCTTTATCGATATCGATAACCCAGTGTGATCACCGCGTGAAATTATTGGGCGATGAAATATCGCCCGATCAACTAGTTACTTTCTATTGTTGTTTTGCTTACAGGTATTTAAGAAGTGACGATATACAGGGTTGTCCTTCATATCTTTGCGCATTGCTAAATACATAGGTCGATTCAATCCTAACGCGCCCAGCGGAATCGACTTAATGAGTCCTTGAGATTCATATGGTGTGACTAACCAATCTGGTAGCGCCGCAATTCCCATACCCGCACTTACTAATTGGAATACTAATAAACCTTGTTCAACCGCTTTTAAGGTGCCGTCAAAGCGCGCATTTTGAATGAAATGCTTGAAAATATCCTGACGTTCACGGGGAATAGGGTATGAAATGATGGTCTCATCTTTTAAATCCAGCGCGGTAACGTAGGCTTTATTTGCCAAAGGGTGATCCGGTGCCACAATAAGCTTTAATTTAAAGTCAAAGAGGTGGGCATATTCTAGGTGCTCAGGTTCGCGAATATCTGATGTCAGTACCATGTCCAAATCACCAGCAAGCAAATCTGGGATGGCGTCATAACTAAAGCCGCGCTCGTAGTCGACATGAATATCAGGCCAAAAATTGTTGAACTCTTTAATAGTCGGCAGCAGCCAGTGGAAGCAGGCGTGGCATTCAACACTCAAACGCAAACTTGAAATAGGCTGATTTAAGCTTTCTTTTAAGCGGCATTTCGTTGCCTCTACCTTGGGTAATACTTCATGAGCGAGTTCCAGTAGTAGCATGCCTTGCGGGGTAAAGCGCACAGGATGCGTCTTGCGCTCAAACAATTGGCAATCTAGTTTGTTTTCTAAATCTTTGATTTGATGCGATAAGGCGGACTGCGTTAAATAGAGTTCACGGGCAGTGTTAACAAGAGAGCCAGTATCTTTTAGGGTGGAAATGGTTTTCAGGTGTTTTATATCTATCATAATCAACTACTCTCAACGGCACATGAACTAATTTAATTCACATTGGGGTACAACTCACACTTTAATATTTACTTTACAAGTCTAGACGGCCAAAACATATCATCATTGTTGTCATTTTGCTAACAAAACATAAAATTTAATCATAATTGTGGTTAAAACGATTAGTTATTAGATATGCAAATAATGAAAATGTGTTTTTCTATGAATAAAATTCAAATTGATATTGATATTGCACGGCGGTGTGTATCAAAAAGAAGTTCCACGTCATTGAACAACCCATGATTGCAAGGCAAATGATGAAAATGGCAATCACATTATCTGAACCTGTGAGTACAAACATATAAGAAGGTGTGTATTAGCGCCGTGCAACCCTTTACTTTGATAGGCTTCCACCCTAAGATCACACAAATTTTTCAGTGGATAAGAGCAATGACAAGTACAGAGCAACGTATTACCCTTACACGCCCAGATGATTGGCACATTCACCTTCGTGATGGTGAACAGTTAAAAGATACTGTTCGCGACGCTAGCCGCTACATTGGCCGAGCGATCATCATGCCAAACTTAGTGCCGCCAGCAACCTGTACTGACACCGCCCTTGCTTATAGGGATCGCATTATGGCTGCGGGTCCTAAAGCACACTTTGAACCATTGATGGTGTTATACCTAACAGATAACACAACACCTGAAGAAATTCGCAAAGCCAAAGCAACAGGTAAAATTGTTGCCGCTAAGTTGTATCCAGCGGGCGCGACAACAAACTCTGATTCGGGTGTAACAGATATCGAAAACATCTATCCAGTGCTTGAAGCGATGCAAGAAGTTGGCATGTTGCTTTTGGTACACGGCGAAGTTACTGACTCGAGCATTGATATTTTCGATAGAGAAAAAGTGTTTATCGAAACGAAATTGAAAAAAGTAGTCAGTGATTTCCCTAACTTGAAGGTCGTGCTTGAGCACATCACGACGGCGGATGCAGTAGAATTTGTTAAGTCTGCATCAGACAATGTTGCGGCGACTATCACTGCGCATCACTTATTGTATAACCGTAACCATATGCTCGCTGGTGGCATTCGCCCTCATTACTATTGCTTGCCTATTTTGAAGCGCAACACGCATCAACAAGCGTTAATTGAGGCGGCTACAAGCGGTAGCCCTAAGTTCTTCATGGGCACTGACTCAGCGCCTCACCTTAAAGATAAAAAAGAAGCTGCGTGTGGCTGTGCGGGTGCGTATACGGCACATGCATCACTTGAGTTATATGCAGAAGCGTTTGAACAAGCTGATGCGCTGGATAAACTTGAGGGCTTTGCAAGTCACTTTGGTCCAGACTTTTACGGTATGGCACGCAATGCCGACACGGTAACCCTTGTACGTGAGCCATGGGAAGTGCCAGCAAGTTATCCGTTAGGTGAGGATAAAGTTATCCCTATTTGCGCAGGTGAAACATTAAACTGGCAAGTGAAAGACTAATTTTGGCCTAGATTTGAGTAGTAAAAGCCCAGCTATGCTGGGTTTTTTTATGCCTGTTCTATAATAGGCCCGCAGGTTGACTTGGATCAAATACTCGCAAGGTGCTATATCATTACGGACATATGTCCTTAGGATCTACAGTCGCTTTGACTAAGCTCTGGCGCTAAAATTAAGCAAGAACAATTGCTTTAAGCGCTACAACTAACAGGTGAACTAACCATGCACTTACCAACAGTGGACTATCAATCGCCATCTGCACCAGCAGAGTTCGTAGAATCTTTGCGTAACACGGGCTTTGGTGTGTTAACGAACCACCCAATTCCGCAGTCGCTGGTGGAGTCAATCTACAATAACTGGCAAGAATTCTTTAACTCTGAACAAAAGCATGACTTTTTGTACAACAAAGACAGCCAAGATGGTTATTTCCCACCTGATGTAAGTGAAGTTGCAAAAGGTTTTAAAGTAAAAGACATCAAAGAGTATTATCACGTATACCCTAAAGGCCGCGTTCCTGCGCAGCTAGAAAAAGAAATTCGTGAGTACTACCGTCTTGCCAATGAATTTGCCAGTGAACTACTAAGCTGGGTGCAAGAGCATGCGCCAGCAGATGTTCAAGCTAAGTTTTCGATTGATCTCAAAGATATGATCAAAGAGTCTGAGAAAACGCTGTTACGTATCTTACATTACCCGCCGATGACTGGTGACGAAGAGCCTGGTGCAATTCGCGCTGCAGCGCACGGCGATATTAACTTGCTGACAGTTTTACCCGCAGCGAATGAACCTGGTTTGCAGGTGCAAACTAAAGACGGTGGTTGGTTAGACGTACCTAGTGATTTTGGTAACCTGATCATCAATATTGGCGATATGTTGCAAGAGGCGTCTGGTGGTTATTTCCCATCAACAATTCACCGTGTGATCAACCCGACGGGCAAAGCGTCAACTAAGTCGCGTATCTCGTTACCCCTGTTTTTGCACCCTCGTCCTGATGTGGTGTTATCTGAGCGCTATACTGCGCACAGTTATCTTGAAGAGCGCTTACGCGAACTCGGCGTTAAATAACAACAAAAAAGCCCGTATCAACGGGCTTTTTTGTGTTTAAAGGGTGATGAAGTACTTAGCACTTAGGCCAATAGCCAAAGTAAATACCACACTGAGCAACGTACCTAGCATCACATATTCAGTGAGATGCTTCTCTTGAGCGTTAGCTAAATCACCGAAACGGAATATCGATTTCGCAGCAAGCACAAATCCAACTCCTGCTAATTCATCTATGAGAATGAAGGTGAGCATCAACGCCCGCTCTAGCAAACCAATGCTATGGCCGGCTTGCGGTAAACTTGCATCACTACTGGTTACTTGAGGTAATTGCCAGCGCTCTAGTAGCATACGAATAGCGACAGAGCAGGGGTTAAATACCAACAGGTAGGCGAGCAACACAACATAGGTTTGCTGATTTGCCAGTAGTGCGCTAAACCACTCATTTAAACTGGTAGCCTCGCTGAGGGCGATACAAATCGCGACTATCACACACAGGTGTGCAATTTGGTCTATAAAAAACGGCACAATGCCATGATTGGTATAAGATTTTGTCACATCGATGAGCCAGTGCGTACTCATAATGACCAAGGAGCAAAGCACAACAGGAAGTAATTCGCCCAAGCCAAAATGCCATTCCCACATCAGCAAAATAACACTGCTGAGCGCGCCATGTATTAGCGTATGAAATACTAATTTTAATGACCTTGCATGACGGCGATTGCGGTCATGCACCCACGTAAGTGGTTGCAAGTAAAAGTCGGCAATAAAGTGTACTAGCAATAATCCTAGTAACAGTGTTATTTGCTCATTCATTTACCATCTCCTTGGTTGCTACTTTTACAAACTCATCAAGTAAGCGATAGTTCCCTGTATTGAGCAGCTTTGTCACGTTCTCACGTGAGGTATCCAACATTTGGGCAATTTGTGCATGCTCAATACCCGGAGTCAAAAAATATAAATACAGTGCTTGAGCTTGCTTCTTAGTGACATGGGAGAGGATGTTATCAACAAACGCGATATTCAGAGCGAAACTCGCACTGAGCTCCTGTCCAATGATCGTAAGAGCAAGACGATGATTTTTGATGTTGTCTAACCCTTTGCCTGAGGCGATAAGCGCAGCGCCAGTTGCTGACTTTATTTCACCCCGATAATGTTCGATAGGTCCGTGTGCTTCACTTATGCGGGCATCAATACCATATTGCTTTAGAAAAAGGCGTGTCAACAAAGCCATCATCAAAGGTGCTGACTGTTTAGAAAAAATACACTGAAATGCATCCCCGCGGTACATATCAAACTCGCCGCCGTAGTGACTACAAATTGTATTTAGTCCCTGCTTGAGTATTGTTATCAGAGTGTCGTATTCATTGCCTTGATAGTGACTCGAGCCAACGAGGTCGCCACTGAGCACGGTGTAATAGGCTGGTGTCATAGTGAGGAAACCTAATTTATTTACTCATATCAAAGTAACTATATTTAGTTACTTGTAGCTATGTAACTAAATATAGTTACAACTAAGCTTTTCTACAAGTATAAAAAGCGCTATCAGGCTGCACATAGGGGCGATAATATGGTCTGCCGATACATACTCTCGGGGACGTCAAAGCGATTATATTTTCTATTTATAAAACAACAAACTAAGATTGAATGGTGTTTTTTAAAGGGATTTTTTCAAAAAAACAATGACAACGCTGTCATTTTTTGTGTAACATAAATTCAACAAGGTAAAGAATATTGCTTGAGTAATCTACATAACTACTTGGGCCATTATGATACTAGGGTGAGGGGTCTTCAGTGATGGGTAACGGTGCTAGCCAAACGCAGCTATATATTGGTATTGACGGTGGCGGAACAAAATGTCGCGCCACCATATATTGTCCAAAGCAAGGAGTGCTAGGAACCGGTTTAGGCGGCCCAGCTAACCCATTACATGGCTTTGAGCGCACGTTAGAGTCCATCATGGTCTCAACACAACAAGCACTTCAGGATGCTGGATTGAGTCTGCAAACAGTGCATACGTTAGTGGCCGGATTGGGGCTTGCGGGCGTCAATTTACCTAATCTTTATGAGCAAATAGGGCAATGGCAGCATCCGTTTAAAAAAATGTACCTCACCACTGACTTACACACCGCGTGCATTGGCGCTCATGAAGGAGAAGACGGGGCGGTTATTATTACCGGAACTGGATCATGTGGGTTTGCATGTGTTGATAATCACAGTGTCAGTTATGGTGGCCATGGTTTTGCTCAAGGTGACAAGGGCAGCGGCGCATGGTGTGGTTTAGAAGGGCTTAAAGCGGTGTTGCTTGACCTTGATGGTTTGGGCCCTCACACAGAGCTTACTGCTTTGTTTAAACTACATTTTAATACCAGTAGTGCAATGGGTATAGCGGAACAAATGGCGGGTCAACCATCAAGTAGTTATGCTAAATTAGCGCGCATGGTACTCGGTGCTGCTGACAAGGGGGACCCCATTGCCAAAGCAATCGTTAAAGAAGGTGCGTTGTACATTAGTATGATGGCAAGACGGTTACTTGAGATTAAGCCGCCAAGGTTATCCATGATAGGAGGCTTGGCCGAACCATTGCAAAAGTGGCTCAGTGACGACATCGCTGAGCTTATAACTGAGCCAAAGCAACCACCAGAATTAGGGGCCGTGTATTTCGCGCAGCACTCTTTTGCGCAAGAGATAGAACAGGTTAAATAATAATGAAAAATACATTTCACGCTGCGCGACTGTTTGACTCACAGCAAATTTTATCAGACGTCACTTTTGAAATCGTCAACGGTAAACTTTCTTTTTGCGATGCACCAGTTGCACAGGCAACACCATTGTCAGGTTTGGTCGTTCCGGGTTTTATTGATGTTCAAGTCAACGGTGGTGGCGGCGCATTTTTTAATGCTCAGCAGTCTGTGACGTGTCTTGAGAGTATCGCTGCGGCCCACGCAAAGTTCGGATCTACTGCGTTAATGCCCACGCTTATCACCGATGATATCCAGGTGATGCAACGCGCTGCACAGGCAACAGCGAAGGCTATAGCCAGCCATGTACCGGGTGTGTTAGGAATTCACTTTGAAGGCCCACATTTAAGTTTGCCGAAAAAAGGCACGCACAGTGAGCAGTTTATCCGTCCAATTACTGCCGCTGAATTCGCAATCTATGAACGTGATGATTTGGGGTTAAAGATGGTTACCTTGGCCCCTGAAAATGTCAGTGTTGCTGACATAAGAAAGCTCGTTGAGATGAAGGTAAAAGTATCTTTGGGGCATACCAATGCCGATTATGCGACTACTATGGCCGCGCTTGACGCCGGTGCAGACGGCTTCACCCATTTGTTTAATGCGATGTCACCTTTTACATCCCGTGAACCAGGTGTTGTTGGTGCTGCATTGCTGGATGATAGAAGTTGGTGTGGCTTGATTGTTGATGGTCATCACTTGCATCCAGACTCAGCAAGACTCGCCATTCGTAGCAAACAACTAGGCAAAATGATGTTAGTGACCGATGCCATGCCGCCTGTTGGCACAGAGCAAACAGAATTCGACTTTTTTGATGGTCGTAAAGTCTACCGCACGGGGGATAGGTTAAATTCAAGTACAGGAGAGCTTGCCGGCAGCGTACTGGATATGGCAAGCGCTGTTCGAAACACAGTACAGACTCTGGGCGTGAGCCTTGAGGAAAGCGTGAGAATGGCGAGCCTTTATCCTGCTCAGTATCTCGGTCTTGGTGCATCAAAAGGGCGATTGCAAAATAACTATGATGCTGATTTCGTTGTACTCAATGACAAGCTCGAGGTGCAACAAACCTTTATAGGCGGCAATCAAGTTCACTATTTTTAGCGCATTGGCTTATTTAGCCAATGTGAGACGCACTATTAATTCTAAGGCTTTAACAGTAAGCAAAGATTATGACTACAGCTGACAAGAACAATAAACAACGCCTTGCATCTCTCGATGCCTTAAGAGGCTTTGACATGTTTTGGATCCTTGGCGGACAAGCACTGTTCGCGGCTTTGTTTGTGCTCACCGGATGGCAAGGGTGGAAAGCGTTTGAAGCACATACCGTGCACGTTCCATGGCATGGTTTTACCTTTTACGATTTGATCTTCCCGTTATTCATTTTCTTATCTGGCGTAGCCATGGGCCTTAACCCCAAACGCATAGATCATTTGCCATTACCCGAACGCATGGTGTTTTATAACAAGGCACTAAAGCGAGTTGCGATATTGATAGGCCTAGGTGTGCTTTACAACCATGGCTGGGGTAAGGGCGTACCGATGAACTATGACGAAGTTCGCTTTGCGAGTGTACTAGGGCGCATTGCGTTGGCGTGGTTTGTTGCTGCTATGTTGGTATGGCACACCTCTTTGCGTACCCAAGCAATGGTTGCTCTAACTATTTTAATCGGTTATTGGATATGGCTGTGTTTCATTCCTGTACCAGGCGGTGAGGCAGGGCAATTGACGCCAGAGGGCAGTTGGAACGCATGGGTCGACCAACACCTGTTGCCGGGCATGATTTATCGCAATGGCCCTATGGATCCTGAAGGATTGTTATCGCAAATCCCTGCCGTTGCCAACGCAATTTTAGGTGTGTTCGCCGGTCAACTGATCGCCAAAGCACAACACTACGGTCAGTGGCGAGTGACGGCAATGCTATTTATAGCGGGTGTTATCGCCTTAGCACTAGGTTGGCTATGGGATATGGCATTCCCCGTAAATAAACGCCTTTGGAGCAGCTCATTTGTGCTTGTCACGGTGGGATGGAGTGCGATGCTGCTGGCTGTTTTTTATGCTGTGGTTGATGTTCTCAATTGTAAAAAATGGGCGTATCCCTTTGTGGTTATTGGCGCTAATTCCATCATTATTTACCTTGCATCAAGCCTTGTAAGCTGGGGACATATTTCCAAGAGCGTATTTGGAGGTGTGATCCGCGCTGTTGGTGAGTCTTGGCAACCTTTAGTAGCGGTACTTGCGGTATTGTTGGTGCAACTACTCGTACTACATTGGATGTACAAGCGTAAGATTTTCGTCAGTGTTTAAGCTGATATTTTTGATTAATTAAAATACAAAAAGTGACTGAGATTTAACTCATTCACTTTACAGAGCGTATTTGCTCTGCAATAATGACAGCGTTGTCATAATGGTTTGGCCTAATTTATGTATCCCCAATTAGGCTTGATCTATGGTCAAGGCTGGATTGCACACAACTTGACCATAGGTCCCATTTTTCAATTTAAACAACGAGCTAACTATGCAAATTGTAATCCTAAAAGATGCCAAAGAAGTTGCAGCCTATGGCGCAGATATTTTTGCCGCCCAATTAATTCACAACCCTCAGAGCGTACTTGGGCTCGCGACTGGTTCCACCCCAGTTGCTTTGTATCAAGATTTGATAGCGCGTAATCGCAATGCTGAGGTGAGTTTCAAAAATGTACGCACATTCAATTTGGACGAATATTTAGGGCTTACAGGTAGCCACCGACAAAGCTATCGCCACTTTATGAATGAGCAGTTGTTCAATCATATTGATATTGATAAACACAACACCCATGTGCCGCAAGGTGACGCACCTGACCCATTTGTGGCCTGTGATGACTATGAGCAGGCAATCGCAAGTGCTGGTGGAATTGATTTGCAACTTCTGGGCATTGGTCGAAATGGTCACATTGGCTTCAACGAACCCTCATCTGGATTAACGTCACGTACGCGTATTAAAACGCTAACGAAAGCCACAATTGAAGACAATGCGCGTTTTTTCAGTGCGGATGAATTTCAACCTTATTTGTCTATCACTATGGGGATTGGCACGATATTAGACGCGAGGAAAGTTGTGCTGTTGGCCACTGGTGAAAACAAAGCGGATGCAATTCGTGCCACAGTAGAAGGGCCTTTAAGTGCAGCGTGTCCGGCATCAGCATTGCAATTACATCGTAATGCCGTGATAGTCATAGACGAGGCGGCAGCATCAAAGTTGGCTGATATAGAGTTTTACAAACATATCGAAGCACAGAATCAAAAGTTACTTAAGCGTCTAGGCAAGTAGGTGAAGTTTACAAAGCGCATAATATAGAAGAAAAAGCCCTGATATGGGCTTTTTTTGTCGCTGTTAAGGAACCGCAAATGTGCTAGGGTAAAGGCATTGTGTACTCGTATATGTTCCACACAGGATGTTGCAATATACCCAACTACCATTAGACCGCCACTCAGGCGAAAGAAAAGATCCAAATTGGCTTATCAATAAACGACAAAACGGCCGCTATGTACTGGTAAATAACGATAAAAACTTGTTCATTGCCGAGCAGAGCGTGGCTGCATATGTTGATTATCAAGCGGTTAAACATTTTGATGTGGATAACGCGATATATTTGGGAGAACACCAAAATCACCACTATTTTGCCATAGATGTTAGTGAGCAACTTGCTGAGCAAACGCAGTTTTGTGAACACCAGTTCATTGATATTCGTCTTTATGGAGCAGTTGTAAATCCACACGACGCAGCCATTTTGGTACTCGCCCGGGGTTTGTGTCATTGGCATAAAACACACAGATTTTGTGGTCGCTGCGGCACTGAAAACCTGTCAGCAGAGGCAGGCCATGCTCGCAAGTGCACAAATAAAGCGTGCCGACACCTGACTTTTCCGCGCACCGATCCAGCGGTGATCATGCTTGTTCACTATACCTTTAGTGATGGTATTGAGCGATGTTTATTGGGGCGACAAGCAAGTTGGCCGCAAGGCGTGTATTCCACCTTGGCAGGGTTTGTTGACCCGGGTGAAACATTAGAGGCGGCAGTGAGCCGTGAAGTGATGGAAGAAGCAGGAGTTGAGGTTGAACAACCGCGATACATTGCATCTCAGCCTTGGCCGTTTCCAAGCTCATTGATGCTCGGTTATATGGCTAAAGCAAAAAGTACCAGTATTTTTGTCGATCAAGATGAATTGAGTGAAGCCAAATGGTTTTCCAAGGAGGAGTTGCGCCAATTTGGCAATTGGGATGAAGGGGGAGAACACCTCAAATTACCACGCAAAGACTCAATATCACGTTTTTTGATTGATACTTGGATAGCACAGAATGAGGACCAACAATGAAAAAAGAAACCCAGCTTATTAGTGCAGGGCGAAGTAAAAAATACACCCAAGGAGTTGTAAATCCAGTATTGCAACGCGCATCGACAGTGGTGTTTGACAATGTTGCCCAGTTTAAAGAGGCCGCTAAAAACCGTGGTAATGGTGCGCTATTTTATGGCCGCAGAGGCACAACCACACACTTTGCATTACAAGAAGCCATTGCAGAGCTTGAAGGGGGCGCGGGCTGCGCGCTATATCCAAGCGGTGCGGCTGCGATTGCTAACTCATTGCTATCTTTTGTCAAATCCGGCGATCATATTTTAATGATGGACACCGCCTACGAACCTACCCGTGATTTCTGTAACAAAATTCTCAGTGGCATGGGGGTGACGACGACCTATTATGACCCCATGATCGGGGGGGGAATTGAAGCGCTGATCCAAGACAATACTCGTGTCATTTTCATGGAATCGCCAGGTTCAATTACCATGGAAGTGCAAGATGTGCCAGCCATTGTGAACGTAGCAAAAGAGCATGGCATCATTACCATGCTCGACAACACGTATGGCAATGGCTTGAACTTTAGGCCGCTGGATTTTGGTGTAGACATCAGTATTCAAGCCGCAACGAAATACATTGTTGGTCACAGTGACGTGATGATGGGGGTAAGTGTAGCCACAGAAAAATACTGGCCAACCTTACGTGAAAACTCTTATTTGCTAGGTCAATGTTGTAGTGCCGATGATGCGTATATGGCGTTAAGAGGATTACGCACAATGGCGGTACGATTGGCGCAGCATGAGCAAAGTGCGCTTAAAATTGCGTCGTGGTTGAGTGAACATCATTTGGTCGACCATGTCCGCCACCCAGCCTTTGCGAGCTGCCCTGGACATGAATTCTTCAAGCGTGACTTTAATGGCAGTAATGGCCTCTTTTCTATTGTGATGAAGCAGGGTAATCAAGCGGCCCTTGATGGCTTAGTTGAAGCGTTACATCATTTTAAAATGGGCTTTTCCTGGGGTGGATTCGAGAGTTTGATCACGACCAGTTTAACAATGAAACCGCTGCGCAGCGCCACAGGGTGGCAGCATGGTCCTGTGGTGCGTTTGCATATAGGTTTGGAGGATGTGGATGACCTTATTGACGATTTAACACAGGGCCTCGAGGTCTACGCCAGTCATCTGTAATCCCAGAAACATCTTTTTACAAGCGCTCATACTTTTGAGCGCTTTTTTCATTTATAGTGAGTAAAGACAAGTAATAGCAGTAACAATAATAAGGAAAATCAAATGAATGCATTACGGATAGTGCAGCTGATGAAATTTGAATTGGCGCGGCACTTTCTCACTAAAAAAGCATGGCTAGCACTGCTGGCTTTTGCTCTAGTATGGTTGATGATATATCGCTATGGCGTGTATGAAGCCGTGTCTATCTTAGCGAACCCAGACTTTGAACAATTTGTCATGGTGGTTTTTGGTAACCTTGGAATTCAGAGCATGTTGCGCTGGCCCGATGCTGAAATGACCGTGTATGTGCTCATTGCCTCGGTGACCTTTCCACCGTTTATTATTTATTTATGCAGTGACCAATTTGTCAGTGATCGCGAGCGCGGTACGCTGCGCTTTATCTCCTTACGTGCAACGCGCTTGGAAATCGTACTGGGGCGCTTTTTAGGACACTGTTTGAGCACGGCAGCTCTCATTGCTATTAGTTTATGTGGTGCCATTATTCTTGTTGCGCTGCGCGATATGACAGCACTTGATGATGCGCTCAATCATGCTGTGCAGTTTGAGTTATTATTGCTTGTTAATCTAATGCCTTTCATAGCGCTAATGTCGTTGCTAAATACGGTGGCGCGAAGCGCTAGAATGGCGCTGATTTATACCATTTTGCTCTACACCATTGGCATGCTCATTGTTACTTTGCTGCAAGTGAAATTAGGATTGCCTGTGTTTTTTGATTACCTGTTCCCCGGTGAGCCTATGGATCAAATCGTTACACTGCGCCCTGATATGGTCAGTGCTGTAATTTGGCCTTTAATACAGTCTGCATTGTTCTTAGCGTTAGGTTTTTGGAAGTTTCAGCGAGGTAGTATATGAGTCTGTTAATCGAGGCAAAAAATGTCAGCCACTACTTTGGCAGCAAACAAGCATTGTGTGATGTCAATATTGAGCTTGAAGCAGGCAAACCCATTGCGTTAGTGGGCCCTAATGGCGCAGGTAAAACGACCCTTTTTAGTTTGATTTGCGGTTATCTACAACCAAGCAAGGGTAGCATTAAAGTACTGGGTCATAAGCCAGGCAATGCTGCCTTATTTGGACGGTTGAGTGCATTGCCGCAAGATGCATTGCTGAGCCCTGATTTTAGTGTAGGTGAACAATTAAACTTATTTGCGCGCCTGCAAGGATTTTCAGCCAAGCAAGCCAAGTTAGAAACTCAGCGTGTACTAGAACTGGTTGATTTGGCAGATACCAACAGTAGCCGCCCGAATGAGTTGTCGCATGGGATGAAAAAACGCGTATGCATTGCCCAAGCGCTGATAGGCTCCCCTAAATTAGTGATGCTGGATGAGGCGACAGCAGGACTCGATCCCGTTAATGCCCGAGCGATACGCGAGTTAGTCAGTGGCTTGAGCGAGCAAACGACCTTTGTGCTTAGCTCGCATGACTTATCTGAGTTAGAACGTTTGTGTGACCGGGTTTTATATTTGCAAAAAGGCAAATTGGTCACTCATGAACTGCATAAAGACACCGCTCAGGTGCGCTACTTGACCTTGCAGCTTCGCGACCAAGGAGAGGGCGTGTTAGCAAAACTAGAAGCGTTAGAGTCGGTTGTTGAGGTGAGTAATAGTCAACGAAATGAATTTGTTATTGGCTATAATCAGGGACAAGCCACAGATGCCATGGATATTCAAATACTGCAATTGTGTCATCAACATAATTGGCAATATCGTGCACTAGTCAATGGCCATACATTAGAAAACCAATTATTTGCAAATGGAGGGTAACAATGGGACTGCTAAGTGGATTAATGGGCAATGCCAGTGAAGTTAATGCGCAAGAAATTGAAGCGCTGCTTGAGGAAATCCTCGCGCCAGAAGAGAACTTAGAAAAAGCCTACAAGGTTATTCGCGATTTGTTTTTATTTACCAATAAGCGCTTAATCTTGGTTGATAAACAAGGTGTGACGGGCTCTAAAGTGGAAGTGTTGAGTATTCCTTATGGCAAAATCACCAAGTTCTCAAAAGAAAGTGCTGGGCATTTCGATATGGATGCAGAGCTTAAAATTTGGATTGGATCTGACACTTCGCCTTTAACTAAAAACTTCAAACGCGGAGACAACATCAACGAGGTATATCGCATACTGTCAAAATTCGCTTTGTAAAAAAGTGTACCTATATCTAACAATTTATAACATTTAACTAATTAGATCAGCGCTTTAGTTAAGTTATAATTCACTCCATCAGCGCAAGGACTTATTGACCTTTGCTGTTTGTTTTTACAGCAGCTGTTGGGGATTTGGGCAAGGCAGAGCCTGCGTCGCATAGTTATTCTATGTAAGTCAGGTGATAACGCAGACAAAATATCCCAATGGCGCTGTCTTTTGTTAGATATAGGGACATCTTTTATGAAAAAGCTATCACTTGCTATTGCTTCAGTATTATTCTCGGGCGTTGCCGCTGCGCAGTCTTACCAATCAATTACTGATTTTGAATACCTTCACGCTGATTCCAATAACTATTATTCAATGCAGAGCAAATACTACTTTGCCCCCAAAAAGGTCTTGGGCCCGTGGGACCAATTCGACTATATCAATAAAACCACAAACGTATTTGGTGGATTAGCCGAAGGTGATGATACTTCTGGCTTCAATGTAGGTGGCGAATATTTCGTTGAAAACTTTGTCATCGGCGCATCATATGAAGAATTTGATTTTGATGGTTTTGGTTACTTTGATGGCAACACAGTGAGTGTTGGTTACTTATTTAACCCTGATTTGCTCGTTAAATTAGAGCGCATAGACTACGATGGCAGCGATGAGTTGTACTTAGTTTCTGGCCAATATAACCATCAATTGAACGCGACTGATTACCTAGGATTCACTGCGCGTGTGGGTGATGACTTGGATTATCGCGAATTTAGTGCAAAGTATTTTACTGAGCTACAAAATGGTCATTATCTGGCTCTCGAAGCAACTATTTTAGATACTGAAGGTGCGGGGAATGATTGGATGTTGGGCGCGAATTACTATTTCAGCGAAGCGACATCGATATTTGCACACATAAGCGATGACGAAAACTATGGTTTTGGCGTACAACACTATTTTACTAAGAACTTTGCGCTCACAGCAGGTTACTCAAATAACGCTGATTATGGCAATGATGACCAATATTACGTGAAAGTCACAGCCCAGTTCTAAGCCAAGACATAGATAAATAAAAAAGCCGCTTTTGAGCGGCTTTTACATATCAGCTAAACATTACCAGCCACATTGGCGGCCTTTGTTTTGCTCGTCTAGGTATGCTTGAAGTGGCGCAAAGTAATCGAGTATTGCTGTTGCGTCCATCTCTTGTTTACCAGTAATGGTTGCAAGGGCTTCTTGCCATGGACGACTCGAGCCCATTTCCAACATCGCATTGAGCTTTTCACCCGCTTCTTTTGAATTATAAACAGAGCAGCGGTGGATGGCTTCTTCATTACCTGCGATTTCACACAAGCTACGGTGGAAATCAAATTGCAGGATATGTGCTAAGAAATAGCGAGTGTAAGGTGTGTTACCTGGTACGTGGTATTTTGCACCTGGGTCGAAGTCTTCTTCGCTACGCGCGATAGGTGCTTGAACACCTTGGTATTTCTCACGTAATTCCCACCATGCTTTGTTATACTCTGCTGGCGTAATTTCACCCGAGAACACTTTCCAACGCCATTGATCCACTAACAAACCAAACGGGATGAAAGCGACTTTGTCCATCGCCATACGCATCAACAAGCCAATGTCTTTTGACTCATCTGGCACTTCATCAAGTAGGCCAATTTCTTTCAAGTACGCCGGAGTAACTGACAGAGCAATGGTGTCACCAATTGCTTCGTGGAAACCGTCGTTGGCACTTTCTTGGTAGTAAAGTGGTTGTGTGTTGTAAGCACGTTGATAGAAGTTATGTCCTAACTCGTGGTGGATCACCGCGAATTCTTCGCCTGTGCGTTGAATACACATCTTAATGCGTAAGTCGTCTTTGCTATCAATGTTCCATGCCGATGCATGACACTGCACATCACGGTCTTGAGGTTTGGTGAACAATGAGCGCTCGTAGAATGTCTCTGGTAGTGGTTCAAAGCCCATTGAGGTGAAGAACTTCTCAGCACCTTTTACCATTTTGATTTCGTCGTAGTTGTGCTTGGCAAGCAGCTCAGTGACATCGTAGCCTGGATCCGCGTTTTCAGGTGCCACGAGGTCGTAAATATTGCCCCATGTTTGTGCCCACATGTTGCCCAATAGGTGTGCAGGGATAGGCTGGTCTTGAGGCACTTTATCTTCGCCATATTTTTCACCAAGCTTGGCACGTACATGGCAATGCAGTGAGTCATACAAAGGTTTTACTTGGCCCCAAATACGATCAAGTTCATTAGCAAAATCATCCGCTGGCATATCGTATTTGCTGCGCCACATCGCACCCGTGTCGGCGTAACCTAATTCTTTAGCACCTTCATTGGTCAGCGCAACCTGTTGCTCATATAAAGGACGCATAGGCTTAGATACTTGACGCCAGCCTTGCCATAAATCTAATAGTTCGTTGTAGTCGCGGCTGGTTGCCATTTTGGCAGTCATGTCACCTAGGCTTAAGCAGGTACCATCGTCTTTACAGTATTTTCCTTTGCCGTATAAACCACCTAGCTCAGCTACAAGCTGTGATAATTTAGCTGTTTTCTCTGCATCTTGTGGGGCAGGAAGGGTAAGCGCCAGCTTTAGCTTATCGAGTTTACGACGAGCATCATAATCAAGCTCTACGTTATCAAACTTTGCCGCTTCATTAGCAAGGCGAACAACGCTTTGGGTCATCTTGCGATTGACCTCAGCCGAAAGCTCAGCCGTGTCGTGAGTGATGAAATTGGCATAAATCCACTCGGCACGACTTGCTTCAAGGTATAGCGCAGTCAGTTCTTGTTCTGTTTTATCTAGAAATGCTTGTGCATCAGCCGCTGTTACTTTGGCTTGTGTTGCACTTGCGCTTGGTTGTTCGTTTGACACCTGTTGCTCAGAGCATGCTGCTAAGCCTAACGTGGCGCAGACAAGCAAGGCACTTAAGCGTGGCTTAAATGGTAAAACGGTCATGAGTCTTCCTTTTGTTGTTGTCTTTTATTATTGCGTTAACTGAGGAATGCGTATGCGCACACCCAGTTGGTGACGTTATAAACATTCACCTCAGTGCAAAGGCATGGTGCTTTTGCAAGGATGGCGAAATGATAGCAATTAGACACGAATTGGTACAATCAAGATGACGCAAATGATTGTAAATCTTGATGGTTCGTCCATACTGATTGCAAGGTACAAGTATCAAGGAATAGAAAAATGAGTTGGTTAGTTTTACTGATTATCGTTGCCATCGTCGTGGTGCTTTCGGTGCGTGATATTCGTATGAATATTGTGACTCGGCCCGTGTTTCACTGGTTTAAAAAGGCCCTGCCACCGTTATCAGAAACCGAACGTGATGCCATGGAAGCGGGCGACATTTGGTGGGATGGTGAACTTTTTAGTGGTAAACCTAATTGGCACACATTACACCAATATGCCACAACACGCTTAAGTGCAGATGAGCGCGACTTTATCGATAACCAAGTCAATACCTTATGCAGCATGCTCAATGATGAGGAAATTACTCGCAATCAAGATATGAGTGAGGAGGTATGGCAATACCTAAAAGATGAGGGCTTTTTTGCCCTCATCATCCCAAAAGACAAGGGCGGTCGAGAGTTTTCAGCGCTCGCTAATTCAACCATTGTGGCCAAAATTGCTACCAAAAGCCTCAGTGCTGCGGTCACGGTTATGGTGCCAAACAGCCTAGGTCCAGCAGAGTTACTGCTTCATTACGGTACCCTTGAGCAACAAAATTACTGGTTACCCAAATTGGCTTGTGGTGAAGAATTACCGTGCTTTGCGTTGACTGCGCCGGACGCGGGCTCTGATGCAGGCGCAATCCCAGATACGGGTATAGTCTGTAAGGGCAAACATGACGGTAAAGAAGTGCTGGGCTTGCGTTTAAATTGGTCAAAACGCTATATCACGCTTGCACCTAAAGCGACGGTGCTTGGGTTGGCTTTTAAGATGTTTGACCCTGATGGATTATTGGGTTCAAAAAAGAACATTGGTATTACCTGTGCGCTTATTCCAACTTCTCATCCCGGTGTGCAAACGGGCGATCGCCACAAGCCGATGAATATGGGTTTTCTAAATGGTACAACCCATGGTGAAGATGTGTTTATTCCTCTTGATTGGATTATCGGCGGCGAGGTACAAGCTGGTAATGGTTGGCGTATGTTGGTTGAGTGTTTATCAGCGGGGCGGGGTATCTCGCTACCCGCACTAAGCACCGCCACCGGTCATTTAAGTGCACGAACCAGTGGTGCATATGCAGCGCTTCGCCAGCAATTTGGTGTGCCTATTGCTGAGTTTGAGGGGATTCAAGAAGCGTTAGCGCGTATTGGGGCTTTAACCTATCAATTAGAAGCAGCGAGAGTGCTCACAGCAACCGCCATTGACCAAAAACTCAGCCCGTCAGTGATCACCGCTATTGCCAAATACCACATGACTGAAATGGGTCGCCAGACTATTAACGATGCGCTTGATATTCATGCAGGTAAAGGTATTCAGATGGGCCCTACCAACTACCTTGCGAGTTGTTACATGGGCACGCCGGTTTCCATTACTGTTGAAGGCGCGAATATTCTTACGCGTAACCTGATGATATTCGGCCAAGGGGCTATTCGCTGTCATCCTTTTGTGATCAAAGAAATGCTATGCGCAGGTATGGAAGACAGTGAAAAAGCGGTAAAAGAGTTTGACCCATTACTGTGTCAACATATGCTCTACAGCGCAAACAATGGTGCTATGGCATTTGTTCATGCGTTAACGCGAAGTCATTTTGCAAGCTCACCTGTAGCGGGGCCAACAGCGCATTATTATCGTTACTTGGGGCGCATCTCGCGCGCATTGGCATTTTGTTCTGATATTGCCATGCTGCGTTTTGGCGGTGAGTTGAAGCGTAAAGAGATGCTCTCTGCGCGATTAGGTGATGTGCTTAGTCACCTATATTTGGCCTCATCTGTATTGAAGCGTTTTGAAGATGAAGGGCATCAGCATGCCGACTTACCGTTTGTGCAATATTCCGTTGAGCGTAGTTTATACCTAAGTGTTAAAGCGCTTGATGAGTTTATTAATAACGTGGGTGGTTTCTTTATGCGCGCAGCGCTGCGTCTTGTTGTGTTGCCATTGGGTAACCACTTTAAGATGCCAAAAGACGAAATTGCTCAGCAGGTGGCGAAGCACATGACACAAATTGGTGTTGTTCGCGAGCGTTTAACGCATTTGTGTGTCGTTGACGAAAACAACGGCACAAAAGTGCTAGAGCAGGCACTGGAGGCACAACATGACGCCGCCAGCGCCTATAAAGTGCTCAACAAACTTAAACGTAAAAAAGAAATTAACGGATTGACCATGGCTGCACTCATTAGTGATGCCAAGGATAAAGGCAAGTTAGATGACGAGCAGGTTAGCTTACTCACCAAGGCTGAGGAGCTCCGACAGCAAGTGATAGCGGTTGATGTATTCTCTCCTGAGGCGTTTAAGTGACGGTGACGTTACAGTCATACCGTAACTAGCCGAATTTCGGGTTAGATAACAAATCAATAGGGCGTTTTTCAGCTGACTACCGTCCCACAGCTCCCTCGTATGGCTTAGGGCGTAAGCACAATTTACCTCAGACACATCTGCAGAAAAAGGGCTATGAATTTATGATTCATAGCCCTTTTGTGTCATGTTCACCTTGGCTTCGGCACGTCAGTCTTTGCACGCGAAAGATACACTGTATTTGTTAGGCTTTTTTCTATCGCCCGAATGGGTCGGGTACAATTTCGGTGATGATCCAGTCTCCGCCTTCGCGTACCATTTTTACGCTGCGCATGTCATCGACCTTATTACCCTGAAAATAACCTGTGAAGATTAGATTGATGGTGGCTCGGTCACCAAATTGTTGGCGTATACTCATTTCTGTTCGGTCCTGCTCAATGACTACTTCATCAAACTGCATATTGACGAGATTGCGAGCAAACTGTGATGCCGTACCATAAGAGCGCATGATGCGGGCGAGTTTAGGTGAAGCATACTTGGTCGCACGCTCTAAGTCTTTGTGATTATAAAGGGCATAGAAGTATTGGGTCGCAACGTAACCAGGTGAATCAGGGTCACCAGTGATATTGTCATCTTGGCCACAGGCGCTTAGAAATAGGGTTAATACGATTAAAAGTAGTCGGCTCATAGCAAACAGTTCATTCTCCAATAACTGTACTAAAGGATGATATTTTTAGCGCTATA
Organism: Pseudoalteromonas maris; assembly: GCF_049257235.1. NCBI lineage: Bacteria > Pseudomonadati > Pseudomonadota > Gammaproteobacteria > Alteromonadales > Pseudoalteromonadaceae > Pseudoalteromonas > Pseudoalteromonas maris. Next base: position 9,169 of record NZ_JBMMUF010000001.1, on the reverse strand, counting down.
AGTAAAGAAAAAGGCGCTAGCGCGCCTTTATTTTAGGAAAAAAGAATTAGCTTTGTTACTGTACTAGTTCCTGATCGCTAAACTGATCAGCAAATAGTGGGCTGGTTAAGTAGCGCTCAGCTGAACTTGGCAATATAACGACAATTTTCTTATCCGCATTCTCTGGGCGCTCTGCGATGCGTTTTGCTGCCGCAACAGCTGCTCCAGATGAGATGCCAGCCAAGATACCTTCGTTTTTCATTAGGTTATGAGCCATTTCAATAGCTTCTTCGTTGCTTACTAGCTCAACACCGTCGATTACTTCTAAATCTAGGTTACCTGGGATGAACCCTGCACCGATACCTTGGATTTTGTGTGGTCCAGGTTTCACTTCTTCACCCGCCATGGTTTGGCTGATCACAGGTGAGTCTGCTGGTTCTACGGCAATAGATTTAACATTTAGGCCTTTCTCGTTTTTCAGGTAACGGCTGACACCAGTAATAGTACCACCAGTACCTACACCAGCTACGAAGAAGTCGATGTCACCATCAGTTGCGTCGAAGATTTCTGGGCCTGTTGTTTCAAAGTGAATCTTCGGGTTCGCCGGGTTTTCAAATTGCTGCAACAAGATGTATTTTTCAGGATTGCTGTCGCGGATTTCTTTAGCCGCTTCTATCGCACCCTTCATGCCTTTGGCACCTTCGGTTAAGACAAGGTTTGCTCCAAGGGCTTTAAGCAATTTGCGGCGCTCTAAGCTCATCGTGTTTGGCATTGTAAGGGTAAGTTTGTAACCACGAGATGCAGCAACGAATGCAAGTGCAATACCCGTATTCCCTGAAGTTGGCTCAATAAGCTCTTTGTCTTGAGTGAGTTGGCCAGACTTTTCAGCTTCCCAAATCATTGATGCGCCAATACGACATTTAACGCTGAAACTCGGGTTGCGGGCTTCAATTTTGGCGTACACATTGCCAGAAGTGACGCGGTTGAGTTTAACCAGTGGTGTATTACCGATAGACTGCGAGTTATCTTGATAAATCTTTGACATGTTCAATACCTAGCTATGTGACTGCTGTATTAATAATGGCCTAACTTTACTCTATGTTGCATAAAACTAAAGGAAAGATTGGCTATATCTTATAGCCAATTATTTATAACCATTAGGAATAAAATCAAGATTTCATAGAGCCATTAGAAATGCACTGGGCATAGAGTGACAGAGTAAATCTGCGTAACACTCAGCTAATGTATGAGTTGTAGAACTGCTGTTGTCCCCGACAATCTAACAAGACAGTGTAAGTCGGTTGCTTTTTGCGCTCTCAATTAGGTATTCGTCTGATTTATGCGTACTTTGTGCGAAAAAAATGATAAAACAGAATCATTAAAACAACTATAACAAGGAAAGGGCGATGAAGCTTATCCTAAAACTTATTGCCGGTATCATTCTGGGTATCGTCATTGGGGCATTTGCCCCGCATGAAGTGGCACGTGTTTTATACACAGCAAAAACCTTAATTGGTGAGCTGATTGGCTTTACCATTCCGTTGATTATTTTGTTCTTTATATGCTCGGGTATCGCAGGCCTACCTAAGGGCGCAAATCATCTCCTTGGTAAAACCGTAGGATTTGCATATGGCTCTACGGTTATTGCTGGAACATTAGCAACGCTTGTTATGATTTGGGCTGCGCCTATGCTTTCTGGAAGTATTAGCTTTTCAGGCGGTGAAGAGAGTGCGCTCACAAGCTTCATTGATATTGAGATCCCACCATTGATGGGCGTGATGACAGCACTTGTTACCGCGTTTACCTTTGGTATTGCTATCAGCCAACGTGGTCTTAGCGATTTGCACTCGGTAGTTGATCAAGGTCGCGACGTGATTGATGGTCTATTGAGTCATGTGATTATTCCGGCGCTTCCGTTTTACATTGCGGGTGTGTTTGCGGACATGACGGTAGCAGGGACGGTAGCCCAGACCTTGCAAACATTTGCTGTTGTACTTGTTATCGCACTGCTAATGCATTGGCTATGGCTTACGGTACTTTATGTTGGCACGGGTATTTTACTTGGCCGTTCTCCGCTTGAGTTAATCAAAAACATGCTTCCAGCTTACCTTACTGCCCTAGGGACTATGTCTAGCGCTGCTACGATTCCTGTGTCATTGCAATCGAGTAAGAACAATGGAGTAAAGGAAAATATTGCTAACTTTAGTGTGCCTTTGTGTGCAACTATACACCTATCTGGCTCAACGATTACCATCGTTACCTGCGCAATGGCAGTAATGGCGCTATCACCCAATATGGTGGTAGGCAGTTTGACTGAGATGCTACCTTTTGTATTTATGCTGGGTATTGTCATGATCGCTGCTCCAGGTGCTCCAGGCGGAGCTGTGATGTCGGCACTGGGCCTTTTAACTAGCATGTTAGGTTTTAATGATGCTGCTATCGCATTAATGATTGCATTGTATTTAGCTCAAGACAGCTTCGGTACTGCATGTAATGTCACCGGTGATGGTATCATTGCGTTGTGGGTCGATCGTTTTTCTGATAAAACAGAGGCTTGAGCATATATTCAAAAGTGTGCACTTGTGACAGGACGTTACAAGTGCATGGTTTAAGAGGGTTTTCCTGTTGATTAATGTATTACTAGTAGACGACCATGAATTGGTCCGCACTGGGATTAAGCGCATTTTAGATGATGTGCGAGGCTTCAAGGTTATTGGCGAAGCTAAAACAGGCGAGGAAGCCGTTCAATTTTGTCGTCACCATGAACCTGATATCGTGTTGATGGACATGAACATGCCCGGTATTGGTGGTTTGGAAGCCACGAAGAAAATTTGCCGTTATTGTCCTGATGTTAAAGTGATTGTTTTAACCGTTCACGCAGAAGATCCATTCCCAAGTAAGGTGATGCAAATTGGCGCGCATGGTTATCTCACAAAGGGGGCTGGCTCTGAAGAAGTAGTAAACGCTATTCGGGCTGTTAATTCGGGGCAAAGATACATCGCACCTGAGATAGCGCAACAAATTGCGTTGGCGCAGTTTAGCGGTCGTACCGATGAAAATCCGTTCCAAATTCTCTCAGACAGAGAGCTGCAAATCATGCTGATGATCACTAAAGGTGAGAAGGCGCAGAATATCGCTGATAAGTTAAACCTCAGTTCTAAAACGGTAAATAGCTACCGCTATCGCATTTTTGAAAAATTAGCAGTGAATGGCGATGTGGAGCTGACGCATTTGGCGATTCGCCATAAAATGATTGATATCGATACTGATTTGTAACCACTCATCATGACCTTTACGGCTGAGCATTTTTTAAAGACAGTCTCTGAAGAACCCGGCGTGTATCGCATGTTCGATGAACAAGAACAGGTGATATACGTCGGCAAAGCAAAAAATTTAAAGAAACGCCTGTCGAGCTATTTCCGTAGCTCTGGATTAGACACCAAAACGCAAGTGTTGGTGCGTAATATCCGCAATATCCAAGTCACACTGACTAACACCGAAACAGAAGCATTACTGCTTGAAAATAACTTAATAAAAAAATATCAGCCACGCTACAACATCTTGTTACGTGACGATAAGTCTTATCCCTATATCTTGCTCACCAAGCACCCACATCCACGTCTAGCGTTTCACCGTGGTGCGCAAAAGATTAAAGGTGAATACTTTGGGCCTTTCCCAAGCAGTAGCGCGGTTTCAGATAGCCTGCGTTTGATGCAAAAGCTCTTTCCCGTGCGTCAATGTGAAGATAGCTACTACAAAGCGCGAAGCCGTCCGTGTTTGCAATATCAACTCAAGCGATGCAGTGCGCCGTGTGTGGGTAAAATTAGTGACGAAGATTATCAACAAGAAGTTACTTTTGTACGCAAGTTCTTAGGTGGTAAATCTCATGAAGTTATCACTGAGTTAGTATCTAAGATGGAGCAGGCCAGTGAGCAATTGGCCTTTGAAAAAGCGGCAAAGTTTCGCGACCAAATCCATTTGCTTCGTAAGGTGCAAGAACAACAGTCTGTGTCGGGCAAACATGCAGAGCTTGATGCAATTGGTTACTGCAGCCGTAATGGCATAGTCGCCGTGCATATTTTAATGGTGCGTGACCATAAAGTACTGGGTAGTAAAACACTATTTCCAAAAGTACCCAAAGATAGCTCGCACGATGAGGTACTGACCTCATTCATCGCACAATATTACTGTACACCAGGTGCGACAGGACGAATTGCAAAAGAACTCATCTTGCCTTTTGAAATTGCTGAGCAACAAGAGTTAGCGCAGGCGATGAGTGAACTTAAAGATTCAAAGGTTAAATTATCCTTGGTACAGCGTGGGGAGCGAGCTCAGTACCTTCAGCTTGCAAATAAGAATGCGCAAAGTAGTTTAGAAGTTCAACAAAGCACACAAGATTCAATCAATAAGCGTTATGCGTTACTCAAAGAAGCGCTGCATTTAGATGACATCGATCGAATGGAATGCTTCGATATCAGTCATACTATGGGCGAGAATACCGTCGCTTCGTGTGTTGTGTTTGATAAGCAAGGCCCTAATAAATCTCAGTATCGTCGCTTTAATGTTGAAGGGATCACGCCGGGTGATGATTATGCGGCAATGGCGTTTGCGCTCAAAAAGCGCTACGGCAAACTTACCGATGAGAGCAAAATTCCAGACGTGATCTTTATTGATGGTGGTAAGGGGCAATTAAATCAGGCCGTTGAGTTTTTCAGTGATTGGTCTTTTGACAAAGAGCCATTACTTGTGGGTGTAGCAAAAGGAACAAGTAGAAAGCCAGGTTTAGAGACCTTACTTATTGATGCTGGCCGCAAAACCGTGTCATTAAGTAGTGACTCACCAGCGCTACATCTTATTCAGCATATTCGCGACGAATCTCACCGCTTTGCAATTGCCGGACATCGAAATAAACGTCAGAAACAACGTAGCAAATCAGTACTAGAAGAAATCAGTGGTGTAGGGCAAAAACGTCGCCAAGCACTGTTAAAATACCTAGGAGGAATGCAAGGCGTCAAAAGCGCCACATTGGAACAATTAAGCCAAGCTCCAGGGATCAGTCAAGCCATGGCTGAAAAGATATTTAACCATTTGCATGACAAGGCATAGCCCTTCGTGCGAATATTAATAAAAAGAAGACGCTAAGAACGCCTAGTAGTTATGTGGAACATTCCCAATACGTTAACAACCTTTAGGTTGTGCCTAATTCCGATTTTTTTAATTATTTTTTATTTACCTTATCAGTGGGCGTTTTTCGCAGCGGCTTTTGTATTTTGGTTGGCATCAATCACTGATATCTTAGATGGTTACCTCGCTCGTAAACTTGACCAATCCACGCCTTTTGGCGCATTTTTAGACCCAGTCGCCGATAAAGTGATGGTCAGTGCGGCGCTTGTGCTGTTAGTCAGTCACTATCAAACGATTTGGATGACGATACCTGCGGTGATTATTATTTCTCGAGAAGTCATCATTTCGGCTCTGCGAGAATGGATGGCAGAGCAAGGTAAGCGTGACGATGTCGCAGTCTCTCAGTTAGGTAAAGTAAAGACTGCCGCGCAAATGTTAGCCATTATAGGTCTAATTTGGCAGTACGAACCTTGGATGGTTACGCTTAGCTATGCATTATTGTATGTTGCGACCATTCTTACCTTCGGCTCAATGGTTCAATATTTGTTCGTTGCAAGGCATAGTTTGTTCGCGAACGACGACTAAATGTATAATTACACACCGTTTTAGATAAAAATTAAGCAAACGATTCAAAACTGATATTTTTTGTGTTGACGCGTTTAATAATCTCTGTAGAATGCGTCGGTGTTGAGAGGGCGCTAGCCCAATCAAAGTAAAACAAGAGGCATCGTTTCTTGTCAGGTGCGAGTATAGCTCAGCTGGTAGAGCGCAACCTTGCCAAGGTTGAGGTCACGAGTTCGAACCTCGTTACTCGCTCCAAACTTTGATGGCGGAATGGCAGAGTGGCCATGCAGCGGATTGCAAATCCGTCCACCTCGGTTCGACTCCGGGTTCCGCCTCCATTTTCTCAACGTTTCCACATGCGAAAGCAACCCGATGCCCGGGTGGTGGAATTGGTAGACACAAGGGATTTAAAATCCCTCGCTGGTAACAGCGTGCCGGTTCAAGTCCGGCCCCGGGCACCATTGACTGTTAAGTCAAATAGGAATTGCGAGTATAGCTCAGCTGGTAGAGCGCAACCTTGCCAAGGTTGAGGTCACGAGTTCGAACCTCGTTACTCGCTCCAATTTCTTCGCTTTGCATGTATGACTCTTGAGTCGTCCATCCGCCCGGGTGGTGGAATTGGTAGACACAAGGGATTTAAAATCCCTCGCTGGTAACAGCGTGCCGGTTCAAGTCCGGCCCCGGGCACCATTTTGGCGCTTTCGGTCAATAGGAATGATGAGGGCAAACCTCATATGGAACGCGAGTATAGCTCAGCTGGTAGAGCGCAACCTTGCCAAGGTTGAGGTCACGAGTTCGAACCTCGTTACTCGCTCCAATTTTCCTCTTTTCATGCTAAAATATAAAGCCTACGGCGGAATGGCAGAGTGGCTATGCAGCGGATTGCAAATCCGTCTACCTCGGTTCGACTCCGGGTTCCGCCTCCATCTTCATAATTTTCCAGCGCTGTATCTAGTCACATCTTGACGCTTATTGGCATTACAGCCTAAAAATCACATATCACTTTACGCGTTTTCACTGCCTATCATTTATTTACCTGTGCTCAGCACTGTGAGCCAACGTGGTTCAGATTCAAATATACATAAACACTATCCTTGATAGTTGCCAGTTGTTTTCACCCAATATTGAGCACAAATACCAATTGAATTAAATGAACTCACTTCTTTGCGGGCTAAATAGCACGCTCACCGCGTTATAATTTTACTATGTAAAATAAAAACATACGTACAATGATAGCCTTGCTATCACGCTAGTTATCCAGCGCCATCCTAGCTCACTGTTATAATACAATTGCTATAAAAAAAGGAGCGCCGGGCTCCTTAGTTATTATCTTTTGATGTTCACCATGATTGAGGGTCAACTTCTTTGGCGAGCTTAGCGTGCTTTGATTTATCAAACCGCGGTATCACACCCTGTTTGCGCTGAGTTTGATAGTCCTTGGTTAGCCAAATTACCACAGAAGAGAGCATAAACAGCGCGACTACGTTAACTATTGCCATTAAACCCATGGAGATATCAGCCAGGGTCCAGACCAGCTTCAATTCACCCAACGAGCCAAACATCACCATAGCCAAAACCAATAAGCGAAATATCATCATTCCTTTTTGGTGATTATGCTCTAAAAAGAGTAAGTTGGTTTCAGCGTAAGAGTAATTAGCGACGATAGAGGTGAAGGCAAAAAACAATATCGCTACAGCAACAAAGATAGCGCCCCATTCACCTACATGGGTTACTAAGGCTTGTTGAGTTAAAGCAATACCAGTAACACCTGAGCCCGCTTCAAGCTGACCCGATAGCAGAATAAGTGCTGCCGTTGCAGTACAAATAACGATGGTATCGATGAATACACCAAGCATTTGCACATAACCTTGAGACGCAGGGTGAGGTGGGTTCGGTGTTGCAGTTGCAGCCGCATTGGCAGCACTACCCATACCCGCTTCATTTGAAAACAAGCCACGCTTGATCCCCTGGATCATTGCCTGCATAACGCCATAGCCTATAGCGCCTGCACCAGCCTGCTCAAGACCAAAAGCATGGTTGAATATGGTCACAAAAACCCCTGCAAGCTGATCATAATTAACAGCACATATATAAAGTGCTAATAACAAATAGGCTAATGCCATGAATGGCACTACCACTTCAGCAAAGCGGGCGATAGTTTTTAGGCCGCCAAAGATAATAAAACCAGAACCCAACACTAGGATGATGCCCATCACATAATGGGGTACACCAAACGCTACATTAAATGCTGCAGCAATAGAGTTTGCCTGTACTGCATTGAACACCAAACCAAACGCTAAAATAAGGCACAAGGAAAATAATACGCCCATCCAACGTTTGCCTAGGCCTCTTTCCATATAATAAGCAGGGCCGCCACGGAAGTTACCTTCCTCGTCTTTTACTTTGTATGCTTGGGCGAGGGTACTTTCGGCAAAACTTGTAGCCATACCAATAAGGGCTATAAGCCACATCCAAAAGATGGCACCAGGGCCACCCAAGTACAACGCAACTGCGACACCGGCCATATTGCCCGTACCAACTCGCGCTGCTAAGGATGTACAGAACGCTTGGAAAGAAGATATGCCACCTTCAGCGCCTTCACGGCTAGACAACATAACTTTAAATGAGTAGCCAAAATCTTTGAATTGGATAAAACCAAGTCTGATAGTAAAAAATACGCCTGCAGCGATTAACAAATAAATAAGGACGTGACCCCATATAAGGCCGCTAATGGCATTAGCGATGTCGGTCATAATAAAGCACCTTTTATTAATAGTGGGAGATGGACGTGTAAAATCGTGCGGCAATCTAGCACATAGCAGCAAAAACTTTTAGTCACAGGGTTCAATTATTGCTTTTGAAGGAGGGTTATACACAGAAAATTGTGGAAAATAGGTGTGTAAGATGTAGCTAAATACGGTGTGAGGAATTATTTCATTTTTTTTGAAAAAAAGGGGTTGCGTCGAAAATGTTTCTCCCTATAATGCGCATCCACCGACACGGCGGACTGCTTACAAACAAGCGATACGACGAGTTGGTTGAGTCAAGTAAAACTGAGTTTTAAGAAACTTTAAACTTTCTCAAAATTAAGTGTTGACAACAAATCAGGGTTGAGTAGAATGCACAGCCCTCTAGACGCGAAAGCGTTCTCTTCCAAGAAATTGGAAACGTTCTTTAAAAATATGAAGCAATCATCTGTGTGGGCACTCGTACAGATTGAGTTCTAACAGCAGATTCTAGTTCGCTAGATGACGCAAATAAATTTAGAGTCTCAAATGAACTGAGTGACCAACGGAAACAAGTTTACTTGTTTCAGCACAGTCAATTCGATTCGAAAGAATCAAAATCAGAATTCATTGAGCATGATTCTTCGTCTTTTATTAGGTAGAGAATAAAAAACTTTTAATTGAAGAGTTTGATCATGGCTCAGATTGAACGCTGGCGGCAGGCCTAACACATGCAAGTCGAGCGGTAACATTTCTAGCTTGCTAGAAGATGACGA